>JASFSF010000035.1:0-12310 GCA_050114555.1 Ignavibacteria bacterium | reverse complement strand
TTTTGTTTTTGCCGTGATTTACATTTTTGATATCGGAAGTGCACATGAATTCAGTGCATCCAACCTCATTCCGGATTTTACTGATTTTTCACTTCTTCCGTTCTTTGCAATTGTTGCTTTCTGTTTCGGTGGATTAGAACTCGGTCCTGTAATGGCGGGTGAAATAGAAAATCCTAAGATCAATATTCCAAAAGCTATTATCATTTCATCTGTTATGGTTGGGCTGATTTATATCATAGGTACTTTAACATTGATCGTTACCGTACCGGAAGGTGAAATTGAAATAATTGCAGGTGTGGCTCAGTCCTTTTTTGAATTCGGTGAAACCTACGGAATTCCGGGTATAGGTGTTTTTGGTGCGGCCTTAGTAGTGATAAGCACAATAGGTTTGTTCGGTGCATGGCTAACAGGCACAGCACGACTACCATTTGTAGTAGGATTAGATCATTATCTCCCGGATGTGGTCGGGAAAATTCATCCGAAATTTCAAACGCCTTATGTTTCGCTGATAATGCAGGGAGTTGTAATGTCCCTACTATTTTTATCCTCGATTGTAGGCTCTACCATCGAAGAAGCATTTCTGATTCTGCTGGATATGTCTATAATACTTTACTTCATTCCTATACTTTATATATTCGCTTCAATGATACCGCACCATATTAGGAATACGGGGAGTGAGGGTATTATTGAATCGTTTAAAAAAAGACCAAAGCTTGTTTGGATTACAGCCGGAATGGGATTTTTAATCACGCTTTTCTCAACAATAATCTCATCAGTCCCCACAAGTGAAATTGAAGATAAACCGCTTTTTGTTCTGAAAGTAATTGGGGGAGCTTTTATTTTGATAACCCTGGGTCAGGTTGTTTATTTCATCAAGAAGAAGCGTTAAAATTCTTCCCATAGAAAACAATGCAATCTTTAAAATAAAAAAGGGCACTAAGTGCCCTTAAAAGCTCTATTTATTAAATGTTTGAAACTATTAAGCCGCAATAGAAGCTTCTTTAACTTTGCTGAACTCTGCAAAGATCTCGATCTTCACTTCGTTGCTTACAACAACTCCGCCCGCTTCGGTTAATCCATTCCACTGAAGACCGTAGTCGAACCGGTTGAGCTTTCCTTTAACTTCAAATCCTGCAACTTCATTTCCACCCAAACCATCAACGGTTCCGTTATAAATAACATTAAGCGTTATTTCTTTTGTAACACCGCGAAGAGTTAGTTTGCCTTTTACCTCTAATTCATGATCAGAGATTTTCTTTACGTCGTTAGATTTAAATATCATCTTCGGGTGATTTTCAGCATCAAAGAAATCTGCAGATTTTAAGTGAGCATCGCGCTGCTTATTTTTTGTGTTGATACTGCTTACATCCGCCTCGAATTCAATCTTTGCCTCGCTAAAGTCCTCTTTACCTGATTTTATAGTAGCATCGAATTTTTCGAAGTGTCCCCTTACTGTGGAAACAAGAAGATGTTTAACATTAAAGTTAACTTCAGAATGCGTCAAATCTATTTTCCAGTTTGTCATTTTATTTTTCCTTTCAGTTTGTTTGTAGTTATTTACTTATTTATAACCCAAACTTAGCCTGAAAAGTTCACCTGGGCATTCACATATGTTAAGAAATGCGGTTAACATATGTTAATTAAATTGGATCGGCAGGATTGTGTTAAGTCGGGAATTATTTCTGTGCCATCTCTTTGCGGATTCTGCTTAGAGACTGCGGAGTAATACCAAGATATGATGCAATCTGATTCTGCGGTACTATTTCAAACAGCTTTGGATATGTTTTAATAAACTTTAGATATCTCTCCTCTGCAGATAAGCTCAGAGAGTCAGCAATTCGCCGATGCGTGGCTATGTGGTTTGCCTCTATAAGCAATCTGAAAAATCTTTCCATTTTCGGACAGTTATCCAGAAGTTTATCCCTTAATGATTTTTCGAGAAGCAGGACCTCCGAATCCTGCAATGCATCGATATTATGTGTTGCAGGTAAACCGGAGAGAAAACTATTTAAATCAGATATCCACCAGTCCCCAATTGCAAACTGAATGATATGTTCTATGCCTTTATTATCAATTGTGTATTCACGCAGACATCCGGAATTTACAAAACAAAGGTGTTTGCAAACATCACCCTCGTTCAATAAAAACTGATGCTTCCTTATTGTCTTTGGAGTGAAGAATCCGGAACTGATATTAAATTCTTCATTTGTTAGTTTAACTCTTTTTTCGATATGTGTGCGCAGGAATGAAAACATTTGTGCAAATTTATAAATAAAAGCAAAACGTAATCACAGTTTAATGTATTATAATGGTGTTGAAGAAGAAGTTACAGAGCTAACTGTAGCTTGAGTGTAAACTAACAAAAGACACTTTTTGTTCTTTTATTTATTACAATCGCCTTAATTATTTCGTGTTGTTTTGTTTGATTTATCCACATCCATTTTTCAGAGTGTTTGTTTAATTAAAATCCATCCTTTATCAAATTTATTAAGTAATTTTTGTTGGTTCTACTTATCAGAGATGTATTTCCCAAGTTCTTCTAATAAAAGTGAAAATAAAGCAAAAATTAACAGTTAACTGTGTTTTAAATTCTATACTATTATCAATCTTTTTCTTTGCTCATAGATATTTATAAGATTTCAGACTATTTAAGATTAAATACTTTAATCTATTTAAGAATGATTTTTTACTGTTAACTTCATCATTCTTTCCTAAGAATTCAACGAGAACTCTTAAAAGGTACATTACTCCCTCAAGAGAGACCATTTTAATTACTTGCTAAATTCCTACGGTAGATGAGAGTCATATGTATAATTGAAAGACCGATAAGATATTAATTAAACCTTCGATCGAGCGTTATAGGGTTATTGTCTTCATTTTTCTTTTCTCTTTTAGCCGCCTTTTTTTCCTTCTTGGTTTTTTGCGGTTCCTTCTTCGCTCCCCTTTTTGTGTTTTGACCTTTGCTCATTTGATTTTCTCCTTTTAATAAAAATTGATTTTCCCACAGAGGGTATCGATTGTTTTCATTTCTTATTCTTTGTTTTGTTCAAGCCAATTCAGCATTTCCTTAATACTACTGGTAGCTAAAGCAATGCATGTATCTGCTGCACCATAATAAATATTAATCGTGTCACCGTCCTGACCTATAGTGTGTCCACACGGAAATACAACATTTCCAACATCACCATGCTGTTCATATGGTTCTACTGGTGCAAAAATCCATTCACTTCCTCGCTTAATACATACTTCAGGTTTCTTCAAATCAAACAATGCTAGACCTAACCTGTAAATACATCCGCTGCAAGATTGTTTCACCCCATGATAAATTACCAACCAACCTTCCGGCGTTTCAATTGGCGGCGGTGAAAGACCAATTTTATTTGCATCCCACCAGGCACCTTTGCGGGCATTCATTATTAAAACATGTTTACCCCAATTTATCAGATCCGGAGAATATGATATCCACATATGTGCTCTCGCCGCGCTCACAGGACGATGAATCATAGCCCAGTTACCATTAATTCGTTTTGGTAAAAGAGCTGCATCTTTATCTTCCGGCGGCATTATCACACCATAGCGCTCAAAGTTTTTGAAATCTGCAGTAAGTGCCAAAGCAACACCTGGTCCATCGCGAGTATATGCAGTATAAACGACAGCATATTTCTTTAACTCCGGAACAAAAGTAATTCGCGGATCTTCGATACCCCATAATTCTTCAGGATATTTATCAGGATCATGTATTAGTGTTGGTTGCGGGTCGATCCGCCAGGCATCTATTCCATTAAGAGAACGGGCAGCACAAAGATGTGAAAGTCCCCGCCTATCTTCCACGCGGCACAAAAGCAATGTATTGCCATCCGGCAGTAGGGTTGCCCCTGCGTTAAAGACACTATTAATAGGATACGACCAATTCTTTGCAGTAAGTATCGGGTTAAGTTTATTGCGATGAAAAAGTTCAGGATGTTGATTATTCATTTAGTTGATAACTCCATTGACAAATGTGCCTGTTCAGCCAGCCGTAATTCCGATAATGACTGGATAAAAGCTAATGTTGATTCTGCGCCCTGATTATTATTTGGTCTATCAGGATGTAAACCATCCCGGCAACCGCCGGTTACAGGATCGTAAATGGTAAGATTTAAATCATTCCGCCCGAGAAACCATTCGAATGCCCGTCGAGCTTCAATGTTCCAAAAATTTTCCCCGGTAATTCTGAATGCTTCGAGACATGCCGATACCATTGTTTGTGCTTCAATGGGCTGCTGATCAAAACGAGCTCGCTCACCACCTCTTTTATAAAAACCGTTAGACCCAATTGGGACAAAATGGCCTTCATCAGATAGTTGTAAACCGGCAAGCCATTTTAAGGACTCTAAACCGACGTCAGTCATTTCTTCGTTGGGAATTGATTTACCGCAAGTGAGTAATGCGTGTGGCAATGCAGCATTACAATATGATAGTTCATTTTCATACCAATACCATTCTTCAGTACAATTATTTTGGTATAATCTAAAAAGCCTTTCAGCTAATTCGTCACGTACCTGGCTCGCCCTGCGGTCACCAGCAAAATTTCGAGAATATTCGTGGATACCTAAAAGTGCGAATGCCCAGGCCCTTGGGCTTGTGGTTTTTACAATTGCGGGCAAAGATTGTTCAAATAACCAACCTGCCATACTATTAAATGCCAGTTTGCTGGAATGTCCCAATACTGTTCCCAATGCCAGAAGTGCGCGACCGTGACTATCGTCGGAGCCGGAATCTTCCAACCAATTGCGCTGATAGTCCATGAAATTTCTAAAGCGTTTAGTTTTAGGATTGATTGCAAATCCAAGGAAGGCAAGATAACGGGAAATTAATCGCGGGCTCTCGTTTCTGCCCAGTTCGTCTAATAGTATACTTAACAAAAGAGCCCGGGCATTGTCGTCGGTGGTATAACCATGAGAATAGTTAGGAACTGTAAAAAGAGAATGTTGCAACACACCCGTATCATCAGTCATCTTTTGTAAATGATCCAGTTTGAGTGGCGGTAACTCCCATCGGTTTTTATCCAATGCCTTGATGTTAAAGTTAGGCGGAATGTAATGCCGGCGTTCTGCACGTGCGCGCTTAAAGCTTTCCATGTAACGTTGTGCAACTTCAGGCCAGATCATATCTCTTCCAAACTTATATGCACGTTTCCGCATTGCATGTCGTTCTGCTTCATTTTCCAATAAACTAATTACCTGCTTAGCCAAAGCTGCAGGATCACGGAATGGAACCAGCACGCCCCTTCCTTGTGAGAGAACCTCTTGTGCATACCAGTACGGCGTGGAAATAACTGCTTTACCAGCACCTAAAGTATACGCCAAAGTTCCTGATGTTATTTGTGCTTCATTGAGATAGGGTGTAATATAAATATCTGCCGCACTTATAAACTCGACAAGTTCTTCCAGACTTACAAAACGGTTGTGAAAGATAATATTGCTTTCCACATTCTTCTGTTGAGCCAGCCATATCAAAGACCGGCGGTAAGTTTCACCTTCTTGTTGAATAACGTGTGGATGTGTAGCACCAACAACTATATAAACTATATTTGGATACCTCGTGATAATATCGGGAAGTGCAGAAATAACTGTTTCGATTCCTTTGTTCGATGATAGTAAACCAAAACTTAATAAAACTATTTTGCCCTCTACTCCAAATAAATCTTTATTAAAACTTGGATCGACAAAAGGTACATCCGGGATACCGTGTGGAATCATGTCCACTTTTTCGATAGATACTTGATAAATATCACGAAGAAATTCAGAACCGCGTTCACTCATAACAATCAAACGATCTGATAATGCTGCGACTTCTTGTAATACACGCTTCTGATCAGGATCAGGAGTTTTTAATATTGTATGCAAAGTTGTAACGATTGGCATGCGTAACCCTCGTAAGAGTGCCAGTATGTGGCTTCCTGCTTTTCCTCCGAATATTCCATATTCGAACTGCAAACACACAAGATCGACATTGTTAATATTAAGAAAATCAGAAGCTCTTAAGTAAGAATCTATATTCTTTTCTGTGAGCTCAAACCGGACACGGGTTGGATAGGCATAACTACTTGCTACATCGTTTACAGGAAGTGCAATACATGTTGTCTCACTGAACTGTACAGCAAAGGCTTCGCACAAATCTGTTGTAAATGTAGCTATTCCACATTGTCGTGGTAAATAATTTCCAATGAAAGCAATCCGGTTGAGTGTTGAATTTCTAATGTTTTTTCCCAAGTCAATTAATGCTTTTTGTTGATGATAGTTTAGCTATTTTTTTTGGTAATGATCAAACAGCTAAGAAAGCCAATGATTAGCCCGATAATAAAAATTATTGGCAACAATATGGCCCGTGACATTTCAACCCTCCAAAATAAAAGTTGGAGACCAGCCAATTCAGTATTTTGAATAATAATTATTCCCAACAGTAAAAGCATTGCTATGATAAAAATTGTTTTGGGTTTCATTCTTTTGTTACCTTAAAAATAATTGTAACTGACCTATATTTATCTTTGAAATAATCACTTGTCGATTTTATTCTTGTCAGTTCTTGAATAATATTAGTAAGCTATGCAGAAAATTAAGTTAGTTCAATCGTGCAAAGGGATGAAAAAGGAACTAATCCTTAAACGGGCCCACGTGGCTTATACTTTAGCAGGAACTATCGGATATTTTTCTAAAATGAAAACCATAAATCGTAAACAAAATTGCCAAAGAAAATAGCTGAGGTTTTCTGAATAGCGACCAGAAAAATAATTTCCAATAGTATAATCTTTCCTCACCTATAACCCCTAACTTAACTATTGATTTGAATAGAGCAAGTATATAATTGGGATTAAGATGAAATACTTTTTTCTTCTTTGGCTCAAAATCTTTCAGGAACTTAATAACCCGTTCATAATAATATTTTGGTGAGTAAATCTTGCTCAGGATTTTTTGATATCCATCGAGAAGTATTGTTGAATCCATACGCGGGATAAAGTTCATTGAAAAATCTGTGTTATTCCCGTTAAAATCTTTAAGCATTCTGCCTTCATTTTCCAATCTTTTCTGAAGCCTTGTACCCTTCGGTGCATTTAATAAACCAACCATTGCCGTTACTATTCCACTTTCCTGTATAAAGACGGTAAGCTTTTCAAAAATTGAAGGCGGATCGTTATCAAACCCTACAATAAATCCTCCCTGAACTTCCAGACCGGCTTGCTGTATTTTCTTCACACTTGCGATGAGATCACGATTTCTGTTCTGGGATTTATTACACTCAACAAGGCTATCCTCATTCGGGGATTCAATTCCTATAAACACAGCTTCAAATCCTGCTTTCACCATCAATTGCATCAGTTGTTCATCATCGGCAAGATTTATTGACGCTTCTGTATTCAAATAAAAAGGATTTTTTCTAATTTCCATCCAATCGGCTATAGCCGGAAGAATTTCTTTTTTCAGTTTTACTTTATTGCCAATAAAATTATCATCGACAAAAAAAACAGGACCCCGCCAGCCGAAATAATATAATATATCTAATTCAGCTATCACCTGATCTTTGGTTTTTGTACGTGGTTTTCTTCCGTAAAGAACCGTTATGTCGCAAAAGTCACAATCATAAGGGCATCCTCTTGAATACTGAAGGTTCATAGAAGTATAATTCTTCATAGGTACAATTTCCCAGAGAGGCAAAGGTGTGGTTTCAATATCCGCCCAGTTTTCTGAAGTGTACTTTCGTTTAGCTATTCCTTCTTGAAGATCTGTTAAAAATAGCGGAATAGTAATCTCGGCTTCATTAAGAATCAGATGATCTACGTTATTGTAATACTCTGAGCTGCTTGTAAATAACGGTCCCCCGGCAACAATTTTTACATCAAGTTTTTTACATCTCTGTATTATTTCGTCGACAGAATCACTTTGAATGGACATTGCGCTAATAAAAATATAATCTGCCCAGAGTATATCTTTATCCTCCAACCTGGTTGCATTCATGTCAATTAATTTTTTATCCCAATCCGCTGGAAGCATAGATGCAACAGTCAATAATCCCAAAGGCGGAAAGCTTGCTTTCTTCGAAACAAATTTTAAGGCGTGCTTAAAACTCCAGAAGGTATCAGGATACATTGGATAAACTAAAAGTATGTTCATGTATCTTTTCTGACTATGATTAAAAATATCGTTAAACTGCAATCCGTTCTTCTTCGCTTTTCAGGTATGCATTCTGATCGTGAAATATTGCTCCTTCGGGGAGCCATTCCCATAGCGGCCCAAGTTCATCCATTATCATATTTGTATAGAAGGGAGGAAGTTCTGTTGTTTCCTGTTCAAAGTAGTCCCGGAATTTTACGTCTGAGTTAAGCTTCTTAAGTATTCCTTTATTGTATGCTACCCTGCCGAATCCCTCTTCCGATATAGCACGCACAACATTCATCCAGCGCGGGATAAACGCTTTTGTTGCTATCATTCTTCTTAATATTGCCTTCCATGCAAAGGTATGTTCCCCAAGACCTATAATGTGTGAATAAAATTCAGTCCAGGAATAATTTAAAGGCGTTACATTCATTGAATGATTGTTATCAAGGAAATGAAACGGAAAAGGTATCACCCGGTTTAATTCCTGGTACTCGAGGTTAAGTGGTGCAGCCTGACCAAATGCAGACAAAAGTGAATAGCCCGGGAAAGCGCCCGGCGTCATATCGACAAACTGCTTTGTGAGCTCGAACGGTTCTTCGCCTTTATCCGCATCGAGACCTAAAACAAAATTTGTTTGTACATAAGGAATGTAACGAAGGATCATATTAATCTGATCGGAAACAAGCTTTACTTTTTCCATACCTGTAATACTACCGGTTTTGGATTTATTTCCGAGATCGAACCAGGATTCTATCCCCGGAAGCATCGCTTTGAATCCATTACGCTTAAGCCGTTTTACATGAGGTTCTGTTAGAATCGATAAGCTACTCTCTGCAATGAAGTCTATACTGTTTTCCGGGACCACTTCTTCAATTGCATCCATATAATCGTTGAAACGTACACCAAAATTTGGGTCATGCCATCCAACAACGGGGCGTTTAAACTTAGTAAGTAAAAACTTGAGGTCTTCTTTCATAATCTCAAAATTTAAAGACTGGTACGCTACTGTTGAATCTATGCAGAAACTACAGGTATAAGGACAGCCCAAACTCCCAAGCATAGGAACTAATTTTAAAAACGGAGCTTTCTTTAAAGTTGGTTCAATAAATTTCCATCTTTCTTTAACTCCCGGAAGGATTAAAGGCTGATTTTTAGATGTAAGGTATAAACCATAAGGACGATGAAAAGAACAATCATCCAGAATGTCTTTGATGACTTTTTTATCTGTAAACCCGGTTACATAATCAAAATAGTTTATTGCATCTTCAGGATAACAACGTGCATGCGGCCCGCCCAAGACAGTTACAGCTCCTCGTGAACGCAGAAGATTGCTGAGTGCATAAGAAGTTTGCGCACTTTCCGTAAATGCACCGATAAAAATAAGATCGGCATTTTGCGGAAGTTCATTAATTAAATTTTCCTTGCCGGTATAACAAACGTATGTAACGTTGTGCCCTTCTTCTTGACACCACACTCCAATTACCTGAGGCATAATGCTTGCAAAGTTTGCATTCATTATCCTACCGAATAATTCCTTGTTTGGTTTTTTCGATACGAGATCAATTATCCCGATTTTTAATTTTCGGTTCATATCAGCACCTGCTTATCCTAATTTTATTAACACATAAATAAAAAATGATAATTGCTGATAGAATCTCTGTTCTGCCTGTAATCATCACAGTAAAAAGATATCAAAAGCAATCGCCACAACAAATGAATCTAATGAATGGAAAAAGGATTAATCCTTTCGATTGAAAGAGTATGAGTAGTAGAATGAAAAAGTCACACTGTCCTTTTAACCACTACAACAGTGGCATCATCTTCCCACTTTTTTTTATTGCCGAATTTGTTTGCAGCAAAGAAAATTGCATTTAATATTTCTTCGGCATTCAGATTTTTACTTTTAACTATAACATCTTTCAGAAGGGCCAATCCGAACTCCTCTCCTTTAGCATTTCGTCTTTCTATAATTCCGTCACTAAATAATACTAATACTCCTCCCGGATAGATATTTGTATATGATCGTCGAATCTCAATTTCCGATAGTGCGCCAAAAACAAGTCCTGTTGATTCCAACTCAGTTACTTCATTCTGATAAACCATAATAGGTGAGGGATGACCAGCATTTACATAGAATAAATTACCGTTTGTTTCCATTTCAGCATAAAAGAGCGAAATAAACCTTGTAGAATAAGCACTTTGGCAAATTACACTATTCAATTTTTTTAGAGTATGTACCATCTTCATTTGATTTTCTAATCCCATACGTAATCCAATAATTACATCACGTGCCATTAGCGCTGCTGGGATTCCATGCCCGCTCGCGTCTCCAATACAGAATCCAAACTCGTCCTCATTGAATTTATAATAGTCAAATATATCACCACCAACCAGTTCTGCTTGATGAGAACTTCCGGCAATTTGATAACCTGGAATTTGGGGAAATGATTTTGGAAGTAAACTTTTTTGAATCAGGAATGCTTGTTCATATTCGTTTTTTATAGACTCTGATAAAAGTCTATATGACAATACTGCTCTTACCGCATTGAGGCAAAATTCAATCTCTTCACGGATCCATCCACTTCTTAATTCAAATATTAATATCCAACTATGTTCCTGATCACTTACATTGATTGCGGCCGGAATAGCATAGTTTTCTTTACGGGTGCCATTAATAGATATGCCCGGTTCTACATTGTTGAAAATATACGTTTGTGAGTCCAATATGGATTGCACAGCACTCGAATCAACTGAAAGGTTTTCTTCAATGATTAAATCCTCACGATTTGAAAGTGGAGATACCAAAAAATAATGATCACTATTCTTTTCATAAATGCGCCCTTTCCCTATATGAAGATCGGCACCAAACGTCTTCTCAAGCTCATTTACGATATTGAATAAAAAATCTGTTCCGGATTCGACTATATTTATTTTATTAAACAGGGAATCCAGTTTCCTGTAAAATTCTTTTGGTTCAATCATCTGCAGTTAAGGTAAATTAACTGTAATCACCTCGGGGTACGATATGTTATTATGAACCAATGGATTTAGTTTGCTGCTTAGAAAAGCTTCAACACCCTCCTGAGAAGCCCTGGGTACGGCGGCCCAGGTTACAAATAAATCCGGTCCGTATTCCAGCACTCTTTTATCCAATTGCATTTCAATTAGTTTATCTCTGATAGTCCCATGCCCAACACTTACAACATTACTCATATCATCTCCATACCAGATTATAAAAACACCTATCAGGCTATCAAAATGTTCATTATTTAAATCAATTATTTTTAACCGGCACCTTGATTGGAGAATGCATTTACACCAGAAAACATTCATTTAATCACCTATTCTATACTCCTAATTCCTGTTTAATTATGAATTAATTATTGATTGTTGAAATACTTTTAGCAACTGTTTTTAATGTCTCTACCGTATAAGAATAATTTGCAATTTCCAGGCGTGTGTGCAAAGCAAGCTTTTCCATTATATTATGAATATGACTTTTAACTGTAAACGTTGAAATACGCATCTTTTGTGCTATTTCTTTATTGCTTAGCCCATCCGACAGTAACCCGATAACTTCCCGTTCACGTTTTGTCATACGAATTGCATCTCTCAGTTTTGATTTACCCTCACCAACGGCTTGCTGAACAATCTGTGAAAAGAGCGAATCTACCAATCGTGGTGGAAGAACTGTTTCTCCTTTGGATACAGTTCGAATTGTTACTAATAATTCATTCAGCGACGCATCTTTAAGAATGAATCCGTTAGCACCAGCTTTTACATATTGCAGAATATCAGCCTGAACGGGTGCAAGATCCATAACTATTATTTTTGCCCCGGGGAATTCTTTTTTAACAATTTCTACAACATGTAAACTATTCAGGCTTCGTAATCCCAGATCGAGAAGAACAATATTTGGTTTTAGCTGATGAATTTTCAAAAGAGTATTTTTACTATCTCCTGTTGCAGCAACAATTACTATATCCTTATGTGGTTTAAGAATCGAAATGATACCATCCCGTAAAAGACGGTTATCTTCAATTAGTAATAACCTGATTTTTTTCATTGCAGTTTTACCAATAATAATCTTTACTAAAGACTTATCAGGAAAAATTATGCTAAAATATTATTATTTCTTTTGCATTGGCGCTGTATTGTTCATCTTCCCCACCTTA
>JASFSF010000034.1:0-12345 GCA_050114555.1 Ignavibacteria bacterium | reverse complement strand
AATACCCAGGATAGTCTCGATGCAGTTGCTAATTTTTCCAAGGCAATAGATATATTGGAAGAAGGGAGAACTATCTATCCCGACGATGACGAGATTACCAGACTATTAAATGCAAGTTATGTAGAGACGGGCAGAACAGATGAAGCCCTTGCGTCTGCTAAATTATTAGTGACTAAGGAACCTGAAAATGAAGTGTACCGCTATAATTATGGTGTGTTATTTCTTCAAGCAGAGGATTACGAAAAGGCAGAAGAACAATTTAAGTATGCTCTTGAAATAAATCCTGATTATGAAAACGCGACCTATAATCTTGCCGTTACTTACGTACGGTGGGGCACTCAGTTAGGTAAGGAAGAAGAAGAATCCGAAAACTATACAGGCGATTATAAGAAAAAGTATGAAGAAGCTATGCCTTATCTACAGAACGTAATTGAAAAAGATCCGGAGAATATAGAAATCTGGGAACTGCTGGGAAAGGTCTACAGCATTCTTGATATGCAGGACGAAGCGATTGATGCTTATAATCATGCTGATCAATTAAGATAAAATTTTTTGGAAATGGTATGAACCAGGTTAAACCTCCAAAGGGACAACAAATAAATATTGAGTTAGGCGAGAAAGAAGCAGAAGGAATTTATTCCAATCTTGCGATAATCACTCACTCTCCAGCTGAATTTATAATTGATTTTACAAGGGTTGTTCCGGGAGTGCCCAAAGCCAAAGTTTATTCGAGAATTATTACAACACCTCAGCATGCAAAAATGCTTTTAAAAGCATTGAAAGAAAATGTTGATAAATTTGAAACTAGGTTTGGTGAAATTAAAATTGATGCACCCAACCAGCACTTTGGTTTTGTTCCTCCTAAAACGGATGAAAAGATAAATTAAGTAGTCTGTATTACTGTTTGATATTGGGTCACGATGGAGAAATCTATCGTGACTTTTTTATTGTAAATTCTCATTCCTGCCCATTTAAACTACAACTTTATGCAAGAAAAGTAATAATCATTGGTAATTATTACCTAATCTAAATTAATTTTTACAATTATTTACAATTTATCATTTGACGTGTTGGCACAAAAATGGCGTTTACGTGCTTAACTGGTTTGCTTTTTTAGCAGTTTTTGGGAAAAGATCTTGAATCGATTAAATTTTTAAAACAATAGCCGATATCTAAAATGACTAATCAATTACTTACCAAATTTTTTCCTGCATTAGTATCAGCCATAATATTCTTTTCCGCTTGTAATGAAATTCCAAGTGATTTTCTACTTCCGCAATGGGATACTGAACTAAACATTCCTATCGCTAACAGGCATTTTACCATGGAAGATCTTATTGATGAACAGGGCTATCTTTCTACAAGCGGACTTACAGTTGAAAATGGTATTTATGTTGTTGAATCGGAGACTTACAATCTGAATACCGATTTATCGGAATTCGTAAAGCTTTCGGGATTTACTTCAATTACTGATCTCCCGGTTCAAACAGATTCACAGGATGTTACACTCTATTTGCAATTTCCAAATGGAACTGAATTAGACAGTGCAAGCTTTTTAAGCGGGGCATTGGATTTTTCGGTGAACAACCCCACTGGAAATGAAGTTGCAATTAATATCTCAATCCCGGGTATTTGCGATTCACAAGGAGAAGAGCTTAACATTGAAATTATTACTCCGGCTTATAGTACAAATTCTATACTTAAAAACTTAAACCAGCACAGTTACACAGTACCGGATAATCAACCTTCTGAATTTAAAAACAGCCTGATGGTTAGTACTATTGCCAATAACGGCCAGGAAACAAGTGATGCTGTACTACTTGATATTTCATCAACCGAATTCAGATTTAACTATGTTGTTGGAAAGATGCCATCAACCTCACTCGGTGTACGGAGAAACAGTTTTGAATTTGCTTCTGATGTTGATGACTATAGAGACAAAATGACGATCAGGGATGCAGAGTTAAATCTTGATGCAAATCTGATAACACAGCTTAGCGATCCTTATCCTGTTGATGTTAGGAATCTCAATATAATTGGTATGAGAAGCGATGGACAGGAATTCTATTTAAGAGATGAATCGGAAAATGAGAATCTGTCTTTTCAAATTGAAAACGGATCGATCCAGCATACCTTTAATAATGAAAACAGTAACATTTCCGAATTAATTTCGTTTCTTCCTGACTCTGTTCTTCTCAGAGCTGAATATATCATTAATCCAGGGAATGAAAGAGGTTCTGCTGCAAGTTCTGATTCTGTTTCATTTAATACATCATTAAAAGTACAAAGCTTTGTAGCAATTAATAGGTCAACTGTGGTAGATAGCAGCGAGATAGAACTAGCACAAGATCAAAAAGATGCCATTGCTGATGGAAACAGCTTATCCATTGTTATCGATCTTGAAAATGCTATTCCACTATCGGGTTGGTTCAAAATAGATATGGTTGACGAATTCAATAATAAATTATTTACAATTTCAAACAACTCAAATAACGCGGATAGCCTCTACTTTGAAGGAGCATCGGTTGATGGTGAGGGAGAAGTTACAAACTCTGTTGTCACACCTACTGTGGCAGTCGAATTAAATTCTGAACAGATTGATATGTTAACCAGAACTACGCATGCAGTTTACAGTGTAACACTTGAAACAAGTGAGTCATCATCAACGGATGGTACTGTAGCTATTCGGCCGACAGACTGGATAAAGATCCGTGCTTTCGGAAAGATTAATTACCGTGTTAAACCATAAAAATTAAACGGAAGTAAAAAATGAATTTGAAACAAATTATTTACAGTCTATTTATTCTGGTTATTGTAACCAGTACTGGTATCGCTCAATACGGTTCTTTAGGATCTGCTGATGCAAGAAGCATTGGAATGGGAAAAACATACACAGCCAATGCATTCGGTGTATTTTCTCTTGGATTCAATCCTGCTAATATGATTACCGAAGATAATAATACAATTCAGCTATCAACAGCTCTTCCGCTGCCAACGGTATCGGCGTATGGTGGAGTGAATGTACTTTCTCTAGATGATATAAATTATTTCTTTGGCGGAATTGATGGTGAAAGCCGGGTTTTAACTGAGAGTGATAAACAAAGATTAATTCAACAGTTTGAGGATGGAGGATTTGTTTCTACAAATGGAAGTGTTCAATTCTTAAGTTTCCAGGTTACCCCCAGTGAGGAGATTGGCGCTTTTGGAATCTCTGTTTCAGATTTTGTAGGTGCTAAAGGCAGAGTTCCTGCGGCCTTAGTCGATCTTACATTAAATGGTAATCCTGTGGACAAGATATTTGATATGAGTGATGGAGAATTTTCAGCATGGTGGATTCGCAATTATTCCATCTCATATGCAAGAAATATTTATAAACGGAATGTGGGATTTATAAAAACTATCAGTGCCGGAGTAACTGCAAAGCTTGTACATGGTTTCGCTTATGCCGGTAGTGAAGAAGTAGGTACGTATTTTACTACTTCAGAACAGAATGAAATTTCCGGACAATCTAATTTTCTCGCATACTCTTCTTTCTCGGATAATTTTGGTGTCAAATATGAATTTGATTCACTTAGTCACAGTTCCAGCTTTGAGTTATTTCCTGATCCGGCCGGAACCGGATTCGGTTTCGATGTAGGATTGTCAATCCTGTTTTCAAATCACCTCAGATTGTCTATTGCTCTTACTGATTTTGGAGAAATAACCTGGACAAAGAATACAGCCCAGTTTTCGAATGATGAACCGCTTTTTATTGATGATCTTTCGGATGAATCACAGCTTGACTCATTGATTGAAGATGTTAAAGGAAGCGCAGTACCAATTAGTGAATTTTCAACTCAGCTTGCAACGGCCATAAGGATTGGTGCTTCTTATCTCGTTTCTGAATATGACGATGCAAATTTTCCAGGTTATTTAATGTTAGCGGTTGACTACAGTCAGGGATTAAACGACTTACCTGGCAATAGTTCAAAACCAAGATTTGGAGTAGGTTTGGAGTGGCAGATTTTCAGTTTTCTCCCAATTATCAGAACCGGCATTGAGTATAATGAAGTTGAAGGGACTAACTGGACATTTGGTCTGGGATTAGTTACGTCGCTGCTTGATATTCACATTGCTACCAGATCTTTACAAACTTCAATTTTTCCCCAGTCCTCGAGTAATCTGTCGTTATCGCTCAGTTCAAGGTGGAAATTTTAACTGACGATTATCTTTTAAGTTTATAAATAGTTACTGCAGCGGCTAATATAAAAAACATATTAGTCGACCATGCAGTAATTAATGGATCGAGGGCACCGTTTTTACCGAATGCCTGACTTACTTTCATAAATACCATGTAGATAAATGTTACAAGTATGCTAATTCCAACCTGGATAGCCATACCTCCTTTTCGTTTATTAGCGGATATGGGTAACCCAAATAATACAACTATTAAACTTGTAAATGCAAATGCATATCTGGAATGATATTCTATTAATGTTGAAGCAGGATCGTTACCAGTTCTTTCCTGTGTCAGAACGAGTTCTCTAAGTTCATCAAGATTCATTTCTTCATTTTTCCTCTGCTTCTTCTTTAAATCAACCGGGCGAAATTTTAAATAATCTAAAATTAAAGTATCGAAATAATTGGCTTCTTGTTTATCTAAATGAAATAATCTTTCAACTCCATTCACAGCAATCCAGTTGTTCGAAAGGGTATCGAAGGACAATCTTGGAACATCGATTCTTGATATCATTTGTGTCATGTCATCTATACTGAACTCCTGAATACTTACCCGGCTTGCAGAATAATTAACCGGATCGAAGAATCCCATACTAACGATTCTCGTATTTGAATCCTGGAAATAAATATTGCTTTCAGAAAAACTTATTCCTTTCTTTAAATAAACCTGCTCTATATGAACTTTTGTTTTATTTGCAAGAGGAACGACATATCCACCAAAATAGATGGAAGCTATACTTATAGTAAATGCAGTAAACACAAATGGTAACATAAACCTGTAAATACTCATACCGCTAGCACGCATTGCGGTTAATTCGCTCAGACTAGCGGATTTCCCCGCTGTATAAAGCGCTGCAAACAAAACTGCTATCGGGGTCATCAACCATATCATCTGCGGTGAGAAGACAGAATAATATTCCAGAATACCTAATGCAGATAAATCCTGATCAATAAAATCGTCAAGGTTTTCCATTGCATCTATTACAACAAAAATCAGAGTAAAGGTAAGTATTCCAAAAATTACAGTTTTTATAAACTGTTTGATAATATATCTATCTAGAATTTTCATCTGTATTCGTTTGAAGATTTTGTCTCAACCTCTTGGGTAAAATTTTATTCAATAATGTGAATTGAATTGTAACACTCTCCTTATTTGTTCTTACAGTTAATATAATTCCGAGTATCGTTAACAGAAAGTTTGCAGCCCACATTCCAATAATTGGGGGAATGATTCCCCGGTCCGCAAGTTTTTCCCCTCCGATAAGAAATGCCCAATACAAAAGAAAGAAAGATAGGCTTATACTTGCTGCAATTCCGAGACCGCCACGCTTAACCATCACACCCAGTGGAGCACCTATGAGTATGAAGACAATACAAGCAGCTGGTAGAGCATACTTCTTGTAAATCTCCACCTCATATTTTTCAATTTCCCTGTTTGTCCATTCAACTCTGCGCTGATGTGATAATACAACACTTTTGGTAGATCTTATTTTATCCTGAATTCTATGATATATTAAATCATTTGTTCTGGTAGTGCTGATGTTTCGTGATGGATTAATCACTGAGTCGATAAACAAATATTTATCAGTTTCGGATTTCAGATTAGCCAGGTATTTTATCTTTTGAAGTTTTAAACTGTCCACAATTATATTCATTGCTTCTATACTAAGCTCTCTTTCACTTCTTATTCCAGTTGCCGTTTGTTGAAAGGAAAATTGATCTGCGTTCATCGCTATACGGTGATTCTTGAAAACTAATTTCCTGTATAATCCTGTATCTTTAATATTGGATTCATGAATTTCACCGTTCTTTAAATCCATAATTAATTTGGATTGATCTGCAGAAAAGTATATTGATCCTTCGAGCGCTGTAACTACATTTATCTTTGCAGGATTTGTATAGTCATAAATTACAACTTCGGTTAATTCATTTGTATTCTCATTGATATCTCTAACAAGAATTGCATAGTTGGATACTTCTTTAGAAAAAAAGCCCGGCTCCAGCGAGAGAGTTGGTTTCTGCCTCGAAATATCCTGCATTAATAATTTTGCCTGATGATTTGCATCAGGAAGGACATCATTGTTAAACAAAAATAGCGCGTATGCAAGTATGATACTTGCTGCAAACGGAGCGCTCATCATTTTATACAGGCTTACGCCCGATGATTTAAATATGGTAACCTCGTTATTCTGTGAAAGTAGACCAAACGCCATCAGAGTAGCAACAAGTGTCGCCATTGGAATAACAAGTACAAGCATCCAGGAAAGATTAAATGCAATTAATTTTAAGATTATCCATGTGTCAAGTCCCTTCCCGACTAATTGATCGGCAAACTTCATTAAAAATTGTAAAAGGAATACGCACATTAATGTTATTACAGAAAACGCAAAAGGAGCAATGTGATTTCGGAGTATGTACTTGTATAATATCATCAGAATAAAAATAAGCAAGATAGATTAAAATAATTCATAAATATTTTTACCGTAGTTTTTTTTTCTTATCTTTTATTATGTTTGTATATTAATTCTACCAGAATTTTCAACATTTAATTGTCATTTATACAGACCATTTCCGTTTTAGCAGTGCATTCACTGCGGTTACAAATTAATTTTAGTCATCATTACCTGAAGGCATTATATTGAACCCTGTTGTAGAATATATTAATTCGAATAAGAATAATTATGTTTCTGAACTGAAAGAATTCTTAAGAATTCCCAGTATAAGTACTTCCGAAGCTAATAAGAATGACATGCGAAGAGGAGCAGAATTTGTCTGGAAGAAATTAAGCGATGCCGGAATGCAAAATGTTAGGGTGATTAATACTACTGGGCATCCCCTGGTTTATGCAGAATGGCTTAATGCGCCTGGTAAATCGACAGTTCTGATCTATGGGCATTACGATGTTCAACCAGTTGATCCCATTGAATTATGGGAGACTCCTCCATTTGATCCTGCGATCAGGGATGGTAAAATATATGCCCGGGGTGCTACGGATGATAAAGGCCAGATGTATACACATATAAAAAGTGTAGAAGCTTTTCTTAAGACGAAAAGTAAACTACCGGTTAACGTTAAATTTATTATTGAAGGTGAAGAAGAAGTAGGCAGCGGCAGTCTCTCTAAATTTATGGATGAGAATAAAGAATTATTGAAGTGTGATGCTATTTTAATTTCTGATACAGCACTATTTGCACCGGGTATTCCCACGATCACATTAGGCTTACGCGGAATATCTTTTATGGAAATTAGTGTAACCGGGCCAAACCGGGATTTACATTCCGGAACTTTTGGTGGCACAGTTGAAAATCCGATTAATGTACTTGCTAAAATTATAACTAAGTTGATCAACGAAAATGGCCGTATTTTAATTCCGGGTTTTTATGATGATGTCGTTAAGATTTCGAAAAAGGAAAGAGAAGAATTTAAAAAACTACCTTTCAACGAAAAATCATATGCAAAAAAATTAGGTGTAAGAGAGTTAAAGGGAGAAAAAGGTTACACCACCCTTGAGAGATCGTGGATTCGGCCAACTCTTGACTGCAACGGGATCGTTGGTGGATTTACCGAAGAAGGTGCAAAAACTGTTCTGCCGTCCAAAGCTACTGCGAAGATTAGTATGAGGCTCGTTCCAAATCAGAATCCTAAGAAAATAGCCAGGTTGTTTATCAAATATGTAAAAGAAATTACACCCAAAACTGTTAAGGTTGAAGTTATAGAACTTCACGGGGGCAATTCTGTTGTTACACCATTCGATGACGAAGCAACTGTTGCAGCATCAAAAGCAATGACCAAGGCTTTTGGAAAGAAAACAGTCTATATGCGAGAAGGTGGATCAATTCCTATTGTTTCAAAATTTGTTAAGAGTTTGAAAGCCACACCGGTTCTTATGGGCTTTGGTTTAAATACTGAAAATCTGCATTCCCCGAATGAACATTTTAACCTAAAGCATTTTCATCTGGGAATATTGAGTTCCGCATATTTCTTTTCGGAATATGCAGAATTGTAAACTCATCTGATATTTATGTAGATATTTGCCTCTAAAAATTTACCATCCAATTAAATGCTTAATTTTGTCTTATAAAGAAACTTTTGTTTAGTATTGCTTCACGGCATAAAAATTGTTTTTTTTACTGATTGATAATCTCAACATTTGAATAATGAAGCCAATTTTAATATTAATTTCTACGATTATTTTAATCATTTCAGGTTGTATACAGAGCGACGAACGGCAACAAGTCTCGGGGCTTGAAGGTGTGGAAAATTCTCCTAAGAAAGATGCGGAAATACAAAAATATAATCTTGAGCAGCAAAAAAAACTCGCTGGTTCCAGAACTCCCTGTGATACATTGTCATTAAAGGAATATGTAATTCAGAACTATCCTAAAGGAAATTATCTTGTTAGTGTTGACAAGATGTTCAGTTACAGCATCCCAAAACCTGCTTTGGTTTACTATGGTGAAGGCGAAAGTTACGTATTTGGGGTGGTTGCAAAATCACGTGAAGGAGAAAGGCTAATAGAACCCAAAAATATTGTCGGCTACGATCAGAGTTTTATTGATCTTGACAGTACAGAGTTAGGGACTGCATATTTCTATCTAACATTGTTCAAATGCAACGTGGGGTACATCGAAAGAGTATGGGAGACAATCATACCCTCGCATGGAGGATTTAATAAAATTATACTCAGGCACTGGGATTATAACGGCACACCTTATATCGAAGCAAATTTTCATTATGGGCGCGGAACCGGTCATATCAATTATAATTACTTCCTGATTGACGGTTTGCAGAACAAGCCTCACTTGATAATGACATATGAAGGGATAAATTTCAAAAGAAGTATTGCGAACTATAATAATGATAAATACCCGGATTATTATGAACATATATATTATGATCTGGGCGATAGAATTTATTCCAGGGATTCAGTGGCATTTGTGTGGAAGGAAAAAGATAGTGTCTACGTTAACACAAAAAACAATCGGCAAACAAGGCGTTATTAAACTTATTTAGTTTATTAGTCCGGAACGACAACATTTTGTTAAAAATGAATTTCTTTTCCTGGTTTTTAATATAAAATTTAAATTATTTTGTAAACCAGATTAAATTTATTATTGTTAAGGATATATTGTAAGGAGAGTTGATGCACGGAATAGAAATGAAAACAACTGATTTGAATGAATATTTTACAGAGAAGGGATATTCTGTGGTGCCAGTCGATGGTTATAGTGTAATTGACACTTATACCTCGAAAGGAAAAGAGATTGAGAGTCTTTACTCCGGAGTAGGTCTAAGGAATATATCACACTACGGTATAATTGAATTAAAAGGGAAGGAAGTACTCGAATTCCTACATAGAATAAGTACAAATTCTCTTGATAATCTACCGAAAGCTCACACCAGGACAACCTTATTTACAAGCGATAAAGGAAGGATAGTTGGTGTTGGTAACCTTATAAATTTTGAAGATTATCAATTAATGATTTGCAGCAGAGCTCATAAGGCAAGGATAACAAGCTGGATCAGGAAATACATTATAGGTGATGATGTACAGGTTAACGATGCTAATGATAAATATAATTTGTTGGAGTTATTAGGTCCCCAGGCGGATTCGTTTATAAGAATAATTTGCGGCAATGTTGTAAATGAAATTGAACAGAATACTTTTAAGATAATTCATACGGAAAACATATTATTCTTTCTGATTAAATCTGCAGATGAAAGAGGGCACAACAAATTCTGGTTACTGGCTGATCTTGAAAACAGTAAAAGATTAATTGATACGATGCTATCATATGATGGTCCGTTCGACTTTAACCTGATTGGTGAAGAAGCATATAATTCATACCGGATAGAGCAGGGTTACCCTGTTGCCCCAAATGAGTTAAATGATGGTCACAACCCGCACGAAGCAGATTTAATGCAATTTGTAGATACATCAAAAGGTTGTTATATAGGACAGGAAGTTATAGAACGACTTCAGACTTATGATAAGGTTCAAAAACATCTTACAGGAGTAGAGTTTAAGGAAGAATTATTCGGTGAAGAACATTTTCAATTATTTGACAAAGATGGTACGGAAGTAGGAGCGGTTACTTCAGTTGCTAAATCATTAAAATTAGATATCCCAATCGGACTTGCATATATTCGAAAGGAATTTGCGCAGGGCGGGGTGAATTTAACAGCTAAGAATAACAATGGTAGAAGCATTGATGTTACTGTAAAAGAACTGCCGATTGTTAAATGAAAATCTACACAAAAACCGGCGACAGGGGAGAAACGGGTTTATTTGGGGGCGAGAGAGTCGCCAAGAATTCCTCAAGAATTGAAGCTTACGGAACAATTGACGAATTGAATGCGTTTATTGGACTAACAGTTATTGAAGTTAGTGATAGCAACATAAAAAAGCTTTTAAATAAAATTCAAAATCAGTTATTTACTGTTGGTGCTGATCTTGCAACTCCGGAAACCAAAAATGAAAAACTTGAGATTGAGCGAACATCGCAGGATTTTCACTTGCATATTGAAAAAGAAATTGATAAGTACGAAGAAAAGCTCGAACCATTAAAAAATTTTATTCTACCGGGCGGATCAAAAGCTGCTGCGCTCCTGCATATTTGCAGAACAATATCGCGCCGGGCAGAAAGGCGGGTTGTGGCATTAAAAAATGAAGAAAAAATTGGGGAAAACATTATTATTTTTCTAAACAGGTTATCTGATCTGTTTTTTGTTCTTGCACGTTATGAAAACGCCGTATCAGGCACTCCCGATGTAAAATGGGAAAAATAATTAGCAATCCAATTGTTAATTGTTCATTCTTAATTATACATTAAAAAGGGGGTGAATTTGGTTTCGACGGGATTAAAGAGACACTAAACTGCGCATCGTGTTTCCTGCAGACACGTAAAACGGCGGGAAAAAACTTAATTGGCGAATACGATTACGCTTTAGCTGCGTAAATTAACGCAGCCGTTCTCTGTTCTCTCTCATACCGGGGTTCAGAAGAACGTCGTCAGGTATGATAGCCGAATCAACCGCTCTTGTTGGTAAAGCGAATTCCGCGTCGGCGGATTAATGAGCAAACTTAAAGCGATCCGTGTTTGTTTGGTAGCTTTGAGTAATTTATAACAAACTATGTGTGTAGACGTTTTTTGGATCTTAATTTCGGACGCGGGTTCGACTCCCGCCACCTCCACCACTCTTTTGATTTATCAGCTTTCCAGGTAATTAATTTGATATTTCTTTGTTAATTTGTTAATATTGTTCCATGGTTGTCGAACATTCGAAATATTCTAAGATTTTCAAAGCCCTTTCTAATGAGCAAAGGCTGAAGTTGTTCCTAATGTTATATGAAAATGCAAAGAAAAGTCAGCCTGCAGGTAACAATGGTGATGAAAATAAGTGCTGCGAACTGCCAGGTATGGAAAAAGCTTTTACTGTTGCCTGCCAGGTGATGTCGATCTCCCGTTCGACGGTATCGCATCATTTTAAGGAGCTGCAAAATGCAGGGCTGATAAAATATGAGAGAAAGGGACAATTTTATATTTGCCATATAAATATGGATACGGTGAATATGATTAAAAAGTTGCTGAAATAGACTTTTTTTGAATAAATAATTCGATAGTTATCAAACAATCGAATTAACAAAAAGTAAACTTAAAATTAAAGGAGTTAATATGGACTCATTTTCAATTATCTCGGTCATCACATATAAGTTACTGCTATTCGTATTTGGATCAATCTTAATGTCGACTTCAATGTTTGGACAAAATGATGAAGAAGAAACCTTAGCGGCAACAATCAGCGGAGAAATTGTTACACAAATTAAATTTGTAAATAAAAGCGGTGTTATTGTAGTTCCGGTTCGAATCAACGATTCCAAAATTTTAAATATGATTTTAGATACAGGCATGTCCGGCGCTGTTGTGGTGTTGTTTCATAAAGAATCAATTGAAGAGTTAAAACTTGAAAACGGGCAGATCGCCCTTCTCGGAGGTGCAGGTGGTGAAAATCAAAAACAGGGAAGCTTGTTTACCGGAGTCAAAGTTAATCTTGAAGACATTGAAATGAAAAATCAAACCTTGGTTGTTTTTGATGAAGCGAGAGAAACTTCCGGCTGGTCGTGGG
>JASFSF010000033.1:0-12360 GCA_050114555.1 Ignavibacteria bacterium | reverse complement strand
ACAATCGTTGGAGCAGGTGGTGCTTCCGGATCGCTTGATGCTTCGAACATGTTCAAACCTGCATTATCACGTGGTGATATTCAATGTATAGGTGCTACAACTCTTGATGAATACAGAAAATTTGTTGAGACCGACGGTGCACTTGACCGGAGATTCCAAAAAGTTATGGTCGATCCTCCTACTTACGAAGAAACAATTGAAATTCTGGCAAATATTAAATTCAAGTATGAAGAACATCATCACGTCAAATATTCCGAGGATGCGATTGAAAATGCTGTGAAGCTTAGCAACAGGTATGTTACCGACAGGCATTTACCGGACAAAGCCATTGATGTTATTGATGAAGCAGGATCCAGAGTTCATATGGGAAACTTTGAAGTTCCACAAGATGTTCTTGATCTTGAAGAACAAATTGAAGAGGTAAGACAGGATAAAGCAACGGTGGTTAAACAACAGGATTATGAAGAAGCTGCTAAGTTGAGAGATAAAGAACGAAATCTTCAATCAGATCTTGATATTGCCAAACGAGAATGGAATGCGCGTACAAAAGATCTAATCCATGATGTTACTGAGGAAGATATTGCTACTGTTGTAGCGATGATGACCGGCATTCCGGTTAACAGAATTGCCCAGACCGAATCCGATAAATTGCTTAAAATGGAAGAGGCAATTAAAGAAGAAATTGTTGGCCAGGACGAAGCTGTTGCAAAACTCACAAAAGCCATTCAGCGTACACGCGCAGGATTGAAAAATCCTAACAGACCTATTGGTAGTTTCATTTTCCTCGGGCCTACAGGTGTTGGTAAAACAGAATTATGCAAAGCGCTTGCAAGATATCTCTTCGACACTGAAGATTCACTCGTTCGTATAGATATGAGTGAATACATGGAGAAATTCTCACTGTCAAGATTGGTTGGAGCACCTCCGGGATATGTCGGTTATGAAGAAGGTGGTCAATTAACCGAAAAAGTCAGAAGGAAACCTTACTCGGTTGTTCTTTTTGATGAAATCGAAAAAGCGCATCCGGATATCTTCAGTCTATTGTTACAGGTTCTTGATGATGGGATGTTAACGGACAGCCTTGGAAGGAAAGTAGATTTTAGAAATACTATAATCATTATGACTTCAAATGTTGGTACTAGAGATATCCGTGAGATCAGTTCATTTGGATTTGGTGATGATAAACATGAAAAAGATAAATACACTCAGCTTAAAGATACAGTTGAAGATGCGATGAAGAAGTTATTCAATCCTGAGTTCCTTAACAGGATTGATGATACAATAGTATTTAGGAAGCTCAATAAGGAAGACATTATGAAGATCATCGAAATTGAGATCAGGGATCTTTATAAAAATCTTGAAGAAAATAAACTTGAGCTGGTACTTGACCTTTCCGCAAAAGAATTCATAGTTGAGAAAGGATTTGACGATAAATTTGGCGCACGCCCGTTAAAACGCGCCCTCCAAAAATATGTCGAAGATCCTTTAGCTGAAGAAATACTTAGAGGCTCGTTTAAGGAAGGAACAAAAATTATTTCCAAACACGTGAAAGATGCTGAAGAACTTGTCTTTTACGATGAATCACTTGAGGAAGAAAGCCCGAGTGAAAAACCGGAAAAATCAGATTCAAAGTAATTCTTAAAATTACGTCTTAATTTAAAAGCGCATTTACCTGAGGCAATCAGATTTTATAAATGCGCTTTTTTTTATTTAAATTTACAATCATCTAATTATCTAAAATGAGAGAATTATGGCCATTTTACCATCAGAAGAACTAGACAAAAGGCTTGTTGATATGCCTGGTTGGAATTACAAAGACGACCATATTTGCAAAGAATATGAATTAAACAACTTTAAAGATGCATTAGAATTTGTTAATAAAATAGGTGAAGCTGCTGAGCATATGAATCATCATCCTGATATTTTGATCCATTCATGGAACAAAGTTCAGGTATCAATCTCTACTCACAGCGAGCACGGTGTAACTGAAAAAGATTTCATACTTGCAAAAAGAATTGAAAGAATAAATAATGAATCCCGGTGAAAACGGATTGTTGGAGATATTTAAGAAAACAGATGCGTTGTTCGAAGGGCATTTCCTTCTAACCTCAGGCAGACACAGCGATGTATATTTTCAGTGTGCCAAGGTTCTACAGTACCCTGAGTACACAAAAATGTTATGCAAAATAATTACTGATGAGTTTAAGGAAACAGAAATCGATGCCGTAATTTCTCCTGCAATTGGCGGACTGGTTGTTGGACAGGAAGTTGCCAGGCTTCTAAACAAACGTTTCATATTTGCCGAACGTGAGGATAAAAAACTTACACTTCGCCGTGGGTTTTCGATAGAAGAGCATGAAAAAATATTAATTTGCGAAGATGTGGTAACCACAGGAGGTTCTGTATTTGAAGTTATCGATATTGTTAAATCTAATAATGCTGAAGTTGCAGGAGTAGGATTTATTGTGGACAGAAGTAACGGGAAGGTTAATTTTGGTTATCACCAAATCAGTACTATAAAGCTGGATGTAAAATCATATCAGGCTGACGAATGTCCGCTATGCAAGCAGGGAATTAAAATTGTAAAACCCGGCTCGAGAAAAATAAAAGCCGGTTGACATCACAAATCATATCACATAAAAAATTATTGTAGGCAGAAAAATGCGTATCATTATAATATCTCTCCTTTTATCAGGATCAATTTTTTCTCAAGTTAGTTTTAATGATTACTTCCTAGATAAAACCTTGCGGTTGGATTACTTTCATACCGGCAATAATGAAGAAGATTTCTATTCCTTTGATGAATTAATAGAAGAACCATACTGGGGAGGCTCCAAGGTAAATTTAATAGACCGTTTCAACTATGGTAAATATTCTTTTTCCGTAATTGATATTGAAAGTGAAAAATTAATTTACTCACGTACATATACAACTCTCTTCGAGGAATGGCAGACTACAGCCGAAGCAAAGAAAACTATGAAAACATTTAGTGAAACTCTTGTCTTTCCTTATCCCAAAAAAACTGTTCGTGTTGAATTTTATGGTCGCGATAAAAAGAACAAGCTTTTTAAAAAATTCGAATATACTGTCGATCCGTCAAACTATTTTATTACTCCCGAACGGAGTGAGAAATTCAACAGTTTTGAAGTATTGAAATCAGGTGATCCGGCTTTAAAGGTTGATATTGTAATGATACCTGACGGTTACACAGAGGAGGAAATGGATAAATTTAAAAAGGATTGCAACCGTTTTGCAGGGTATCTGTTCAACAGTTCGCCATTCAGAGAGAACAAGGATAAATTTAATATCTGGGGAGTTTATGCTTCATCCGAACAATCAGGAACTGATATTCCTGCTGAAGATATCTGGAAAGAAACAGTTGTTGACGCAACCTTTTACACATTTGATCTGGAACGCTATGTAATGACTGCCGCGAATAAAAAACTAAGAGACATCGCTTCTTATGCGCCTTACGATCAAATAGTAATTATTGTAAACTCAGATAAATACGGCGGCGGTGCAATTTATAATCATTATTCTTGTTTTGTGAGCGATAACGACAAGTCTGAGTTAATATTTATTCATGAATTCGGTCATGGTTTTGTCTCTCTTGGTGATGAATATTTTACCTCTGATGTTGCTTACGAGGAATTTTATCCGCTGGATGTTGAACCACTCGATGCAAATTTAACGACTCTTATCGATTTCGAATCCAAGTGGAAAGATCTGGTTGAAGAGGGAATTCCGATTCCGACTCCTTCCACTGAAGAATATGAAAATATAGTCGGTGCGTTTGAAGGTGGAGGATATATGCCAAAGGGAATTTACAGACCAAAACAGGACTGTGTAATGAAGTCATTCAAAGCGGGTAATTTTTGTCCTGTTTGTAAACGCGCTATTCAGCAAATGATAGATTTCTATACTGAATAATTGAGATTGAATTTTATGGATCAAAAGAAGTTACATAAACTTGTTGAAGGAATTGCATCACGCAAATTTCCATCAGAGGAAAAACTCCTTATACATGTTCTGGGTCAGATAATTGAAAACGAAGATATAAGCGTAACAGGTGGAAGAATATGGAAGTTGGATCCACAAGATGGCACTTATAAAATTATTTATCAGCAGGGCAGCTCAAAAAAACTTTCCAGAGGTTTTAAATTAAAAATTAGTGATTACCCGCTTTTTGATATAATCGCTAAGGAGAGAACTATACTCGGTGATGAAACAAATGAAGAATTACGCAACATGGGAATTTTCAGATATTCAGCATCGGGTGTGGGTTCAAAAATAAAACTTAATGATCTTAATTATTATGAGTTTCTGATTGCTTTGAATAGCGATGTAATCGGGGAAGAGTTGAGGATTAATCTCAATATTATTGCTACAGCGCTCACATCACAAATTAAACAAAGAAGGTATTCCAAAAGTGCTTCCAGTTTAAAAGCAGATATTGATAGAGCCAGGCAGATTCAGAAAAGTATTCTACCGGAACATGAACACAGGTATGGCGATTATGAAATTTATGGTATTACAAATCCTGCTGAAATTGTAAGCGGTGATTTCTTTGATTATATCGAAGCGGGAGAGGAAGGAGAACGACTCGGTATAGCAATTGGCGACGCAGCAAGTAAAGGAGTTGGTGCAGCCGCCGAAGCCATGTATGTTTCAGGAGCATTGAGAATGGCAACAGGTTTTGAGATCAAAATTGTTGCGCTGATGAGAAGAATGAATCAACTTGTTAATAAAATTTTTGAAGACGATAAGTTTTCATCTTTATTCTACGGGGAATTATCAAAACAGAAGAGCGGGATGTTTTTATATGCCAATGCTGGTCATAATCCGCCGCTGTTTTATAAAGCAGATACAGGTAATGTGGAAATACTTGAGATAACTGGGCCGTTGCTGGGACCGGCACCAAATGCAAATTATTATATCGGGAGCATAAGTTTTTCAGAAGGTGATGTACTACTTCTTTATTCAGATGGAATTATTGAAACGGCTGATACGAAATTCGAACAATACGGTGAAGAAAGACTTGTTAAAGACCTGAAACAATTTAGTAATCAATCTTCAAAACAATTGGTGCTTTCAATTCTCGAGAACGTACTAAAATTTTCGCAGAACGGTTTATACGAGGATGATAAAACTCTTGTAGCAATTAAAAGAATAAACTGATAATTCAATTTTAAAAGAGAATATCATGTTAAGATCTATCAATCCAGCAACAGAAAAAATAATTAAAGAATACCCGGAAATGAATAGCAAACAGGTTTCGGAAATTATAAAATATACTGATGCATCATTTCACTTATGGAAAAAAACAAGCTTTAATGAACGATCAGAATTGATGATCAATGCGGCTAATATCCTTAGAGGAAATAAGAATGATCTTGGAAAGATTATTACTTTGGAAATGGGAAAACCAATCGCACAGTCTATTGCGGAGGTTGAAAAATGTGGATGGGTATGTGATTACTATGCGGAGAATGCAGAAAGATTTTTAACTGACGAGCTAATTAAAACAGAAGCGTCAAAAAGCTTTGTAGCATTCCAGCCAATTGGAGTTGTACTTGCAGTAATGCCCTGGAACTTTCCATTCTGGCAGGTATTCAGGTTTGCCGCACCTGCTTTAATGGCAGGTAATGCCGGAATTCTAAAGCATGCTTCAAATGTATCCGGATGTGCGTTGGAGATAGAAAAGGTTTTTATTGATGCCGGGTTCCCTGAAAATATATTTCGTACTATACTTGTTAAATCATCCAACATGGATGAAGTTATAAGACATCCATTAATACGGGCAGTAACTTTAACCGGTAGTGTCTTCGCAGGAAAAGCTGTGGCATCAAGGTCTGGTTCATTGTTGAAGAAAACGGTTTTAGAACTTGGTGGAAGTGATCCCTACGTTGTTCTGGAAGATGCTGATCTCGAAAAAGCTGCTGATGTATGTGTTACTGCGAAGATGATTAATGGTGGACAAAGCTGTATCGCTGCAAAAAGGTTCATCATAGTGAAAGAAGTTTATGAAAAATTTGTCGAGCTATTTCTTGCTAAGTTGAAAAATGTAATCATGGGTGATCCATTTGATGAAAATAATTCTTTAGGACCTCAGGCAAGTGTCTCATTACGCAATGAACTTCATCAACAAGTTCAGGAAAGTCTGGCGAAAGGAGCCAAATTATTATTGGGTGGAAAGATACCTGATATGCCAGGCGCCTACTATCCGGTTACTGTTCTTTCCAATGTTAAAAAAGGTATGCCAGCTTATGAGGATGAATTGTTTGGACCTGTAGCTTCAATCATTAAAGTAAAGAGTGCAGAAGAAGCTTTAAATGTTGCCAACGATACGGTATTCGGACTTGGAGCTGCCGTATTTACAAAAGATAAAGTCAGAGGTGAAAATATTGCAAAATCAGAATTACTTGCCGGGGCCTGCTTTGTAAATGCTTTTGTTAAGTCCGATCCCAGACTTCCTTTTGGCGGAGTTAAAGAATCAGGATACGGGAGGGAACTTTCTTCCTTTGGTATAAGGGAGTTTGTGAATATTAAAACAGTATTAGTTGAATAAAAAATTTTTAATTAAATCTTTTACCCATCCAGTGTAACTTTTACTTAAGTACATCTTTTATTAATTGTAAAAACTCTTTTGAATCGAAAGGCTTTGATACATAATGAGAGCAACCTTGTTCAAGAAACATTTCTTTCTGACCCTTCATTGCTAATGCGGTAACGGCAATAATTGGGGTATCTTTATACTGCGGTAATTTTCTTATTTGATTTGTAGTCTCAATTCCATCCATACCGATACCGAGATCAATATCCATAAGAATAACGGCATAGTTTTTTTTACCACTTGCTTTAACAGCTTCTTCGCCTGTTCTGACTATATCAATATTGCATATATTGGCCAGCAGGTATCCAATTACCCCTGCATTTGATAAATCATCTTCAACTAGGAGTATATCGGGTAAATTCTCATTGAATTTTACTTTTTTCTTCTGTGAACCTAGACTATCCTTTTTATTCTCTTCGGATGCTGTAACTACTATTTGTTTTTCGAATCTATGAAGCGGGAAACTAACTTTAAAAACAGATCCTACTCCAACCTGACTGCGAACTGAAATTGTTCCGTCCATCAGTTCGAGAAATCTTTTGGTTATATGCAATCCTAAACCGCTTCCTTCAAAACCCCGATTTAATCCTTCACTAACCTGCCTGAATTCTTCGAATATAATTTCCCTGCTGTTTTCAGGTATTCCAATTCCTGTATCGGAAACAATTATAATTGCCGTATCTTTATTTTTATCTACTTCTACAGTAACGTTTCCCTGCTCAGTAAATTTTATTGCATTGCTTACAAGATTATTTACTATTGAACGTAAAATCCTATCATCTAACAATGAATAAATCTGCTCATCTTTAATAACAATTTTAAGATTGATGTTTTTCTTACTTGCTGTTTTTTGGAAACTTTTAACATAACTTACAACAGCATCACCGATATTGATTAAGTTAGCCTGTATTTCAGATTTACTCGATTCAACCTTCGATAAATCTAGTATTAAATCCAGGGTTTCAAGTAATCGATTAGCGCTTAAATTAACTTCCTCCGACATTTCACGGAGTTCGGGATCTGTAACTTCCTGTTTAAGAATTTCAGTATAACCAAGAATACCAACCATTGGAGTGCGAAGTTCATGACTCATATTAGCAAGGAAAGTTGTTTTTAATTTATTCATTTCTTCAGCAGATTCTTTAGCTTTTATTAATTCTTCTCTGGCTCTTGTCCTGTCAATTGCTGTTGCAATCTGCTCGGAAACGAATGTTAGAAACTCCCTGTCTTCTTCCGTGTATCTAAAACTCTCGGTATAAGTTTGTACAACGATTGCACCAATGGTTTTGTCTGTAGTCTTAAGCGGTACACCAAGCCAGTCGATCGAATCAGTTAATACTCTTTCAACTTCTCCTGCATCCATCAGCTCGTCAAACATCTCCGGCGTGATCAACACAGGTTTCTCAGATCTAATCACATACTCTGTTAATCCCCGGCCGGCTTTTTTCGGTTCGGGTTTTTCATCATACTCATCGACGAAATAAGGAAAGCTTAACATATCATTCTGCTGATCAAATAGAGCTATGTAGAAGTTTTTGGCATTAATAAACTTGCTTATGATCTTATGCACTTCTGAAAATAGATGATAAAGATCCTTAACATGGTGTGAAGATTGGGAAATTTTATAGATAGCATCCTGTAGTTGCTCAGATCTTTTTCTTTCCGTAATATCCCTAACAATTGCTTGCAGGTAGGGTTCTCCTGCAAGTTCAAATAAATTTAAACTCACTTCTGCATCAAATAGCTGCCCATCTTTTTTAACGTGTTTCCATTCAAAAAATTGTGGTTCGCCACTATACGCTCTTTCAAGTAATTGTGGGGCAGCTTCTACCGAACAAATTCCATCAGGTTGATATTCAGGTGAAAATTCAGTGGGTAGCTTACCTATTATATCCTCTTTTTCACATCCGAACATTCTAAGAGTCTTAGAATTACAATCGATGAATTCGTTTCCCTTCATAATAAAAATTGCATCATTTGCTGATTCGAACAAAGTACGAAACTTTAATGCGCTTTCGTCAATTTCTTTTTTAGCTTTTATTTTTTCTGTTGCATCTCTAAAACTCCATACTCTACCAATTATATTCATATCGTGAATTTGCGGATGCGAGTATCGTTCATAAATCCGGCCATCTTTAAATTCCAGAATATCGAAACTTTTTTCGCTGGGATTATCATACAGGTATTGAACTTTAGTTATAAAATCATCCGGATCTTTAAGTTGGTTTAAAACAAAATTCAGCAAGTCCTCGTCCCGACCTGTTGATGCCAGTTCGGTAGGAATTCTCCACATCTCCAGGAATCGTTGATTGTAGTCTGCAATACTTCCATTACGGTTTACAACCAGTATGCCATCAGTAGTTGACTCTAGTGTAGATCTTAATAATGTTAATGATTTTTCAATTTCTTCTTTTGTGATATAATGTACAGTGTTATCGATGCCCATCCCGGAAATGATATCCCCATTAATTTCTGCACTCACTGCAATTTTTTTCATCTCACCCCGAAGAGTTATAAGTTCAGCTTCAAAATATGAAACTTTTCCATTCTCTTTTAATTTCTGAATGAATTTATCCCGGCTGGATTTGTCCTTATAGTGTTCTAATATATTTTTTAAATTGTATTCCTCTTGTTGTTTATAACCCAAATTTTTCCATGTATACTCGTTTAGATATAAGATTGTACCGTCCGGTTTGGTCTTGAACAAAATTACCTGAAGGTTATTAGCAAGCCACTCAATAGAATGATCAAAAGCAGATGTGCATTCAGCTATGTCGTCTGAAACAGTAACTGATCCGTTTACGGTATTTAATTTAGTATTATTCTGTTTATTCATAATTTTCACCCCATTAACGATAGATTATTAATGAGTATAATTTATCTTAAAAAGTTTGTTTTTAGACTAGAAATATTGTGCCAACTAATTAACTCATTAAGATGATAATTATGCTCAAAAAGTCATAAATACAATTGTAAAGGGAATTTTTTCCGAATATTTTGTAATGCGTAACCAATATTTACCATATCAACAATTATGAATTTCCGAGCATAATTAAAGTTTTTTAGGCCGATGTTTAATTCCTTAAAATTGATAACTATAGGAGGAAATAACTTTAGGGCAATTTGTTTCTTTTGAGCCAACATTGTTAATATTGGCTTTTGAAAATGACAGGTAAAAATATTGAACAATTATAAGCTACACATTCAATACGATGGATCAGATTATTCAGGCTGGCAGATTCAGGAGAATTCAAAATCTGTGCAGGGTGTTATTTCCGATTCACTGAATGTACTACTCAATGAAAAAATTAATTTAATAGGATCTGGCAGAACCGATGCAGGAGTTCATGCACTGGAGCAGGTAGCAAATTTCAAGGTTAAAAAATCATTGGACATGTTTCTATTTACACATTCGCTGAATTCAATTTTGCCAAGAGATATTTCAATCAATAAAATTGAAAATGTTTATGAAAATTTTCATTCACGTTTTGATGCGCGGGAAAGGTCTTACCTGTATCTTGTTTCTAAAATTAAATCACCTTTTTATTACAGATATTCTTTACAAAAAAATGAGGTAGATATATACAGGCTTAATGAAACTGGTAAAGTGTTTTTGGGTGAACATGACTTTACATCATTTTGTAAAAAGAAATCCGATGTTGAAAACAAAATTTGTAACATAACTTCTCTTCGTTGGAGAGAGACAGGAAATTTTTATTTATTTTTTATACGTGCTGATAGATTTCTGCATGGAATGGTAAGGACAATTATCGGAACGTTATTTAAATATGAAAATACAGTTAATGCCGGGAATAGAATTAAAACTATTCTGGAAGCAAAAGACAGGGAGGCTGCAGGTGAATCAGTTGCAGCAAAAGGTCTGTTTTTATACAAGGTAAAATATTAATTAACCGGAGAATAAATGGAATTTCTTGCGGAGCTTCATCCAAAAGTTGTTCACTTTCCAATTGCATTACTGATGATATCTGTTTTGTTCGATGTAGTTGGTATACTTTCAAAAAAGGAATACTTTCATAAATCGGCACATCTGCTTTTACTTCTGGGAGTGCTTGGATCTTTTGCTGCTGCATTTACAGGAAACCAGGCTTTCAGTTCGTATAAATTCTGGAATAACTCAAGCGGCGAATTAATGTCTAACCACGAACTCTATGCAAATATTACCATCTGGTATTTCACGCTGATTCTGTTCCTGCGCACATTTTTGGTTCTCAGAAAAAAGTATTTTACTCCAGTTAAATATATAATTATAGTGTTAGGTATTGTGGGTTGTTATTTCTTATTTCAGACTTCGGAGTACGGCGGAAAACTTGTAAATAAGTACGGTATAGGAACAGATCTAATACCGGATCAGACAATTAAGAATGAATAAGAAATGGCTTTTTAGTATTTTGAATATGAAATAATATTTGTTGATGTCAAACTTGTATAGATAAATTATCAAATGATTGGTTTTTTCTAAATAAATAGACTTCGTATAAAATTAATTCAAAATTAAATGAAAAAATATTTCCTTATTCTAATCTTATTATTAACTACCAGTTCGTTTGCATTTGATCCACCTGTGTCTAAGGCCAGGGGAATATTTCTTGCTTTTGGTGTTGGTCCGCGTTTACCTGTCAGCAATTTCGCCAATACTACAGATCTTGGTTATGGATTAAATATAGAAGTTTCCTATACAGATAACGATTATTTACCGGTATTTCTATTTGCAAATTTGGGATTTGAGCAATATCCCGGTGCACAAAGTTTTTACCAGGAGTCAGATTATTCCAATTTTTCGACCAATGCCATTCCGATTAACATCGGAGCTCGTTATTATTTTAGTCCGTTAATAGAACAAATTGTTCTGCTTACGCCTATCGTTGAATTTTCTCTTTCTTATACATTTTTTAATAAGCTTCATGAATTCAAAACCGAATCGAGCAGAACTAATTTTGAAGAAGCTGCAGGTAAATTTGGCGTAACCGGTGGAATCGGATTATCAATGTTCATGTTGGAAATAATTGCTGCTTATCATTATACGGATAATAATCAATATGTTTCTGTAGATCTTAAAGTACGTCTTCCATTATTTATTAATTTTTAAGAGAATCATCATGGATTATCAAACCTTACTATTAGAGATAAATAAAAGCACAGCTATTGTAACATTGAACAGACCGGATAAACTTAACGCATTAAATGCACAAACACTTTCTGATCTGGATACTGTATTTGATGAATTAAAAGATAATGGTGAAGTTTCGGTCGTTATCTTAACCGGCAGCGGAGAAAAAGCATTTGTTGCCGGTGCCGATATTTCTGAATTAAATAAACTGGACACAATCAGCGCTAAGAAGTTTTCTGAGAATGGACAGGCTGTATTTAACAAAATTGAAAAATTTGGTAAACCTGTTATAGCCGCGGTTAATGGATTTGCACTTGGCGGTGGCTGTGAACTTGCACTTGCCTGCCATATCCGGATTTCCTCTGAAACGGCAAAATTCGGTCAACCGGAAGTTAATCTTGGAGTGATACCAGGCTACGGAGGTACGCAAAGATTAGCAAGATTGGTTAATACGGGAAGAGCTATGGAGCACATTTTAACAGGCGATATGATTGATGCAAATGAAGCTTACAGGATCGGTCTTGTTAATAAAGTATACTCGTTAAATGAGTTGCTTGATAAGGCATTGGAAATGGCCGAAAAAATTGCATCCAAAGGTCAGCAGGCAATAAGATATGCA
>JASFSF010000032.1:0-12433 GCA_050114555.1 Ignavibacteria bacterium | reverse complement strand
AATGTAAGCCACTCCGGTTAATATCATTCCAATTCCTATTTTCCCAGGAGATGAGGGTTCTTTTCCTCTCTTATTCAAGAAACCGAACCAGCCGACAACAATAGGTGTTAAGAGAACTATAAACATTGGATTGAATGACTGGAATTGTTCGGGAGCAATTTCGTTCTGCGTACCAAGAGTATTTAGCTTGATGATTATTATAATTAAACCTACCGCAGCAAACAAAGCCCCAATCCCTTTTTGTTTCGCAGTTTTGGAAACAATTGCTGCCCCGGCTCCAAGCAAGACAAAAAGAACAGCATGCAATCCTATAATATCAAACAACAGGTAGGTAAAGCTGCCGACAATTATATCCGTATAATCTCTTGCAAAGAGTGATAATGCAGAACCATTCTGATGAAATGCCATCCAGAAGAAAATAACAATTGCGAAAATTATCATCAAAGCGGTGATTCTTTCTTTTTCCTGGGATTTAGTAAGGACAACATCGACTTCAACATTCTCAGTTTCTTTAGCACGGTAATCGGCAGTTTTATAGTATTTTTTGAAGACAACAAAGATCAAAAGAGATATTACCATCCCCGCGGATGCAACTGCAAATCCGGCATTATAACCTTGAGCGAGTGTTACACCCAGGTTATCCATTATAAACCTTCTTATCCCGGCAGCAGCCATAGGTGCATAAAAAGCACCGATGTTAATTCCCATATAAAAAATATTGTACCCGGCATCTTTTAGAGAACCCTGCGTATGCGCATAAAGATTTCCAACCAGAACAGATATGTTTGCTTTAAATAATCCGTTTCCAATACAAACTATGGCAAGAGCTATATATAGTTGCATTGCCGATCCTGTTGGGATTGCCATTATTCCATAGCCGATCGCAAGAATGATTGCGCCGAGAGTTATTGTTCTGCCGTAGCCAAGTAAATTATCTGCAATCCAGCCCCCGGCAATTGGTGTAAAGTAAACGCCTGCGAGAAAAATTCCATATACGTTTGTTGCTGTTGCGGCATCCCAGCCGAAGTTTTCCTGCATGTAATAAACGAATATTGCAAGCATGGTGTAAAATCCGAACCGTTCCCACATCTCGGTAAAAAAGAGAACGTACAGTCCTTTCGGATGTCCTTTAAACATTACTCCTCCTGATCCTGTTTTGAATTTTTAAGAATAATTTCAAATTACTTTTTGAAGAAACCTGTGGTATTTCAACCCGAAGATTTAAAGAAGACAATATGAACTTAATTTCTAAATGATTCTATTCTTGTGATTTTAATTAAAAAGCGATGAAAATTAAATAGTTTTTCAAATAATAGCTAATGATTAATTAAGAAATGATTCATTTGTAATCATCAATTAGTGATATTTAGTTTTGTTTTACAATCGTTGTCAAATGGATTCTATAATACTGTAAGATATTTTATTAAAAAGAGTTAGGGGGAAAACAGTGAACAATTCCGGGAGGCATTAAGTTTAGCTATGAAATTGCGCATCAACAATATCGCGAAATCAGATTGATTTTCTTTTTTTACCAATGCAATTTTGTGTATGGATTATTCTCTTCTTTTCACCCCGGCAGAATTTTCAAATTTTAATGTTAAAAACCGTTTGGTAATGGCTCCAATGACTACAATTTCCGGTGATGAAGACGGATCATTTTCTTCTGAAGAAATTAAATATCTTTCTCAAAGAGCAGAAGATGGGATAGGTATAATTATATCCCCGGCCTGCTATTGTCATAAAAGCGGTCATGCATTCGAACGGCAGGTTGGTTGTGACAGGGATGATCTTCTGGGTTCTCTTTCAAAAACAGCAGAAGCAATTAATAGACATGGTGCAGCATCCTTTTTGCAGATTCATCATGGAGGAAATGCTGCAAAAGAAAAATTCACCGGGCAGAAACCTCTCGCACCTTCTGCCTGCATTAATAGAGCAGGCACATCGGAACTACCGAGAGAGATAACTGAAGATGAAATCCGGATGATTATCGACTCATTTGCACAAGCAGCGGGACGAGCAAAGAAAGCAGGATTTACAGGGATTGAATTACATGGGGCAAATACTTATTTGTTTCAACAATTTTTTTCACCGTTTACGAATAAGAGATCAGACAAATGGGGTGGTGATATCAATATACCTGGGAAGGAGAGATTTGAAAACAGGGCACGATTCGCTTGTGAGGTTGTTAAGGCCGCACGCAGTGAAGTTGGCGAATACTATCCAATATCTTATAGAATATCACCGGAAGAAGCTGAGCCGGATGGATATTCTGTTAATGATACTATTGAATTTCTAAATACAATTGTCCCCTTAGGTATCGATATTATTCATGTCTCTTCGTGGGATTATCACAAATCTCTAAGGAATGATATTCCTCTTGAGACAAATCCGACAAAACTTATAAAGAAAGCTTTTCCAAACATCCCGGTTATTGGAGTAGGTGGTATTATGTTGCCGGATCAGGCAGTTCAAGTGTTAAATGATGGGATCGACCTGGTTGCTTTGGGCAAAGTGTTAATGCTTGAGAAAGATTGGGTTAAAAAAGTTAAGTCCGGAGATATTACTTCAATTCGAACAAAAATTAATTCGGAAGAAGAGAGACAGAATCTTAATATTCCGGAAAGAATGAAGAATTACTCAAAAAGATTTTTCATTATTGATTAGACATACTCGGTATTTGATATAACTATTTCTCCATTAAAATTTCAGCTCCGAAAACAGAGAATAATAGTCATATTTGAAGAAAATAAAACTCAAAGTTGGGAATTAATTCTTCCAACAGATAATTTTTCTTATAGAATGTAACATATCATTTGTCTATATTCATGCTCTGTTGAAATCACTTCTGATATTAACCAGGTGGAGATTTAAATACTTAATAATTAACAGGAGGCACTATGTTTAAATTGTATCGTGTTGTTTTTACTGCAATTATTCTTTCATTGTTTGGTGCAAACAGCAGTTTTTCAAATACACCGACTGATGCTGAGCTAATTAAAAAAGAATTTCTTGGTCAGATTGAATTTGTACAGGGAAGACTCAGCCAGCTCGCAGGCGCAATGCCGCAATCAACTATGGAATGGAGACCGATGGAAGGTGTACGCAGTGTTAGTGAAGTATATCTTCACACAGCATTTGCAAATTATATCTGCGTAACAGTTTCCGGAGGAACAGTGCCGGAAGATATCGGTTTTACAATGGACTTCAGTAAAATAAATGAGTGGGATACCGAAACCACTGATAAAACTGAAGTAATTGAAGATATGAATGAATCCTTTGATATTCTTAAGAAAAGAATTAGTGAACTTACTGAAGAAGATCTGAACCGCGAAGTTGAAGTTTTTGGTATGACAATGACAGTAAGAAATTTCGTTGTAACAATGATAGCACATGCACACGAACATCTTGGACAGGGAATTGCTTATGCAAGAATGAATGGTGTTGTTCCACCCTGGAGCCAACAGCCGGAAGAAACCGAAGAATAATCAATAAGATTTTATTGTCATTCCCGCAGAAGCGGGAATCTGTAATTATGGATTCCGGATATTCGCCTTTGGCAAATTCCGGAATGACAATAATTATTGAGTCAGCAATATGGCATCAATTAAACACTATCTTATTATAAAAGCACCGGTTGAAAAAGTATATCAATCGATTCTTACAACCGAAGGACTTAGGGGCTGGTGGACCGATGACGCATATGCCGAGGAGAAAGTCGGTGGAATTGCCGAGTTCAACTTCGATGAAGCTTACCATAATGAAATGAGAATTACAAAATTAGAGAAGAACAAACTTATTGAGTGGGAATGTATTGAAGGAGATAAAGAATGGATCGGAACTTATTTCAGGTTTGAATTCGAAAGTAGAGATGATGATACAATCCTCAGGTTTACTCATGGAGATTGGAGGGAAGAAACCGATTTCTTTGCCTCATGTAATTACCACTGGGGATATTATTTGTCCAGCTTAAAGAAGTATAACGAAACCGGCGAAGGCACTCCGTTTATATCAAAAAAATAAACACAAAAAACATTTCGTTAATTACCATTACGATCTATTCGGACACCTGTTACTCTTAGTATGCTGAACAGCAAAACAAATGCACCAACCCATTGAGCCGGACTGAGGATATTATCACGGAGTATAAATTCCAGAACTACGGCTGTTAAAGGAAATGCAAGCTCACATATAGAAGCGACGGATGCACTAATTCTTTTAAGTCCGTAATAGTAAAGAAAAATTGCCGGTCCTCCGGTTGTAAAAGCAATTAACAGAAAGATTGAAATTTGTCCCGATGTAATATCCGTGATGTTGTTAATCGTTCCACTCACAAGTATTATCACTAACATTATAACTGCTGAAATTGCAAATCGGAGATAAGTTCCAAGCTCAAAGCTTACGTTTCTTAATGCACGTTTACTCAAAACGGTTGATGAGCCGAAACTCAGGGCAGCGAGTAACGCAAACATAGCAGCTAAATATGTTTTATCACCGGATTGAATATTTGGTAAATCTAATCCGAATGTCATACAATATGCACCTGCAATTGCTAATCCTGCCCAGAGAAAAAATTCTTTTGGAAGTTTTTCCTTCAAAAATATTGAGGCAAGGGAAATTGCAAATACAGGCTGTAGTTTTTGGATAAGAACAACAATTGAAAGATTGACATAATCAACATAGAACAATGCTTTTGTTATAGCCATTGTCCCAACAGCTCCACCTAAAAATGCGACTCCGAAAAATGCCATCCAATCCTTAGAAGCAAGTTTCCCTATATCGCCAAAATATTTTATCATAAACGGAGTCAGTATAAGGGCTACAATCGTACTTTCAACAAAAACAACCAGCGAGACAGGCAAAGAAAAAAGGGAGGGGCGAAGTACAATACCGTCAACAGCCCAGAGGCTTGCTGCAAGAATCACAAAAAGTGGTGCGAATTTTTTCATTAATGTATAATCTAATCCTTGTCCTTTTTCATAATTTGAATGGCAAATATACGACTTGTAAAATTATAATAATATTGATTGTTATATGAATAATCAAAGTCTTTACAATATTACTACGGGAATGAAAATGTAAGTGCAAAAGCCATTCATAGTCGTTGTTTATCTGATGGTGAGCGGAACTTCAATCGAAACTTTTCGTCTATATTCTTATAAAATATTTTTTACTTTATCTATTATTCATATTTTAAATAGATATTAATTCAAAATCTGGAGTGATGAAGAATGTCATTTCGTGATCAGAAAAAATACCTGGATGTATTAAAAAGATATGAACGGGAATTTACAAGAGAAGAGGCGGAAGAATATAAAATGTTCATTAAACGCCAGAAAGATGATGAGGATTTTGACTCCGTTTCAATGAGCAGACTAAAGGCTCTTCATGATCAGTATTATAAGCCTGCTGATTCCTCGAAATATGACAATTTCTTCAAAAAACCGGATGATTCTGATTCAGAATGACGAAAATCACACCTGCCGGTATCAAAATTATAATACTTAAATTAATATTCTTGGTAATTTTAATTTCTTTTTCTAGAATGAGGAACAGATGAATTTCAAATTAATGAATCGCATTTTTGCTGCGGTAATCTTTGCAATTTCTTTATTTATCTACTTGAGTACGGTTCAACCCAGCGTTTCGTTTTGGGATTGCGGTGAATTTACTGCTGCAGCATATTACTTACAGGTTCCGCATCCACCCGGGGCACCTTTTTTCCTCATTCTTGGTAACTTCTTTGCCAAACTACCAATTGCAGATAATGTTGGCTATAAGATGAATCTCATCTCGGTTATATCGAGCGCATTATCAATTCTCTTCCTCTACCTCGTAGCAGTTAAATTCATAAACATCTATAAAGGCAAAAAGCCCGACAATCTATGGGATGCTCTCGGAACTTATATTGCAGCTACAATTGGTGCGCTCGCCTTCGCTTTCAGCGATACATTCTGGTTCAACGCGGTTGAAGCCGAGGTATATGCATTCAGCACCTTGCTTGTCGCTGCTATAACTTATCTGATATTAAGATGGTATGAAAGAGCCGATAACAAAGGCAGTGAGAAATATATTTTAATGATAGCTTACCTGGTTGGTCTTTCAACCGGCGTACACCTTATGAGCGTATTGACCATTGTTCCTGTAGTAATGATAATCGCATTCAGAAAATATATAGATGATGATGAGGCGTTGAAAAAAACAGGATACATTTTGTTAGTTCATGCTGCAATTATTTTTTTACTTGCATTAATCTGGTGGGCAGGAGAAACAACTCAATCTCCTCCAACACAGGAAGCATACAGGGACTTCGATAGCAAATTTAAAATCATGTTTGTTGTAATAAGTATAATAATAATGGGGATATTCTGGAAAAAACTTTTTACGAGGAACTCATTTTATGTTCCCTTAATCATTGGCGGTGCAGCACTCTTTGTTACTTACCCGGGGATTGTAAAATACTTGCCGTCTATTATGAATACTGTAGCAGACAGCACAACAACTGAAATAATTTTCTTAATCGTTTTGTTTGGCATATTGGGTTACCTGGTTCATTATTCGATTAAAAACAAAAAGCCCACTCTTAATCTTGTGGTTCTCTCTTTTATGTTTATTGTAATCGGATTCATGACGTTTGCAATGGTTATAATAAGATCGAACCTGGATCCACCAATGAATGAAAACTCACCTAAAACTTTTCCCGAACTTGAATCGTATTTGAACAGGGAACAGTACGGCGATTTTCCAACATTTAAAAGAAGATTTTCAACCGAACCGCATCAAACCGGGGTATTTAGCAATTATTCGAGTGATCTTGATTTTTTTTACCGCTACCAGATGAATCATATGATGACAAGATACTGGCTGTGGAATTTTGCCGGAAGAGCAGGATGGGTGCAGGATGATGGTGCTAACATTGCACCATTTAATGATATCGGTAATGTAGTTGGAGTTTTTCTTGGTGGTATTCGTTTTTCAGGTGATGTTAGACATTCACTATTTGGGATTCCGTTTTTAATTGGATTATTGGGAATCTTTTTCCATTTCAGGAAAGACTGGAAGATGGCTTCGGTATTAATGATAATGTTTATCCTGCTGGGATACCTTACGGCATTTTATCAGAACCAGCAGCAGCCGCAACCGAGGGAGAGAGATTACTTTTATGTCGGTGCGTTTTTTGTCTATGGAATTTGGATAGCAATTGGTGTAAGAGGATTGATCGATATAGTCCAAACAAAAATTAAAAATGGAACTTATCAGAAAGCTGCTTTTACCGGGGTGCTGATTCTATCATTTGTTCTTATTCCTTTAAGAATGCTGCAGGCAAACTATTTTACACACGATCGTTCGGACAACTGGGTGCCATGGGATTATTCGTATAATATTCTTCAAAGCTGTGCACAAAACGCTATACTTTTTACCAATGGCGATAATGATACATTCCCTTTGTGGTATTTACAGGATGTTGAAGGAGTAAGAAGAGATATTAAAATAGTTAATCTCAGCTTGTTGAATACGCCATGGTATATCAAGCAATTGAAAAACAGCGATCCATATAATGTCGGACGTGTTAACATCAGGTTGAGTGATACTCAAATCGAAAAGATAAGACCCATTCAATGGGAACCGAGAGATGTATCCATCCCCACTCCCAAACCACAAGGCAGAACCGGATATGATGAAATAATAAAAACGTACAACATTAACGACACATCGACCCTGTCTTCAGGAAAAATAACATGGAGGATGAATAATACTCTTACTTATGGAAATGTAACCGCGGTCCGCGTCCAGGATTTAATGGTTAAGGAAATTATAGAAGCAAATAGCTGGCAGCGACCGATATACTTTGCAGTTACTGGGCCGGACGATGGGCGGATCGGGCTTGATGACTATTTAAAGATGGAAGGTATGGCCAACAGACTTGTCCCTGAAAAACGTATTGAAGGAAGAGAAATGATAAACGGCGATGTATTAAGAATGCAATTGCTTGAGGATAAAGGATATAGCAATGATTATCAGCCGGGTTTTAAATTCAGGGGATTAAATAATCAGGAAATCTTTTTCGATAATAATCACAGGAGAATGGTTCAGAATTATAGAAATGCTTTTATAAGATTGACGATTCATTATCTTAATCGGAATGAAAATGATATGGCACTGGTTGTCCTTGATAAAATGAATGAGAAACTTCCCTACAAATATTTAGGAATAGATAACGGATTGCTCTTTGAAATTGCCAATCTTTATTACCAGGGGGGGCACATAGAGAGGTTCAAAGAATTATCTGTAGATATTGAGCGGACTGCATTGGATGAAATTGAACGAAATCCCGGCAATGTAAGAACATACTATAATCCATACAGAATATTACTGGAAACTTATGAACTACAGCAGGAGTATGAAAAGATTGTCGGGATATGGGAAAAATTAAAAGTGCTCTTTCCAAATGACGCATCTATCGATGCGGGAATTGTAAAGTACAAACAGCTGGCAGCGCAGAAGGACAGTATGGATAATTAAATTCATCGCCCAATGAATTTTTCATTTTTTATAAGCGGCATAATTGCCGCTTATTTTTTTTGTAATTTTCATTTATGAAGATTTTGATTATCACTTTATCCGGGATTGGTGACGCACTGATGTTCACGCCCGCATTAAAGTTATTAAAAGAAAAAAATCCGGCTACTCAAATTGATGCGATGGTAATGTTTAAAGGGGCTGCTGAGATCCTTGAAAACAATCCTTACTTATCCAATATTCATCTATTCGATTTTTTACACGAAGGAACGATAAGATCGCTAAAATATCTTCTGCGATTAAGGGGAAAGTATAATGCTACTATAAATGTGTATCCCGCAAACCGTAAAGAATATAACCTGATTAGTTATTTAATCGGTGCGAAGAAAAGAGTTGGGGTAAATTATAAAAGAAGTGATTTACAAAACTTCGGTTATTTGAATAATGTGAGAATCCGGGAAGACGATAATTCACATAATGTAATAACAAATATAAAAATGTGTGATGCGTTATTGGAGAATAGTTTTGAAGAAAAGCCACCACTGGAAATGTATTTAAATGTTAATGATAAAAACTTTGCCGACAAATACTTTCAGGAAATTGGAATTGAAAATGATGAAGTTGTGATTGGGTTTCACCCGGGATGCGCAACCCTAAAAAATCACATGAAAAGGCGGTGGGAACCTGAAAAATTCAGTGCTCTGGGTAAATTATTAATTGATAACTATAATGCAAAGATTCTGATTTTCGGCGGTAGTGATGAAAACGAATTAAAGGAAGAGATTTTGAACAGAATCAAATCAGCTAATACATTTGCTGTTAATACTAAAAGCATCTTGCAGAGTGCGGCGATTATGAAGCGCTGTAATGTATTTGTTACTAATGATTCGAGCCAGATGCACATAGCCTCAGCACTACAATTGAAGGTTGTTGCAATTATAGGTCCTACAAATACGAATTATATTCACCCCTGGAAAACAGAACACAGGATTATTAGTCTTAATCTTGACTGCGCCCCCTGCTTTTTTTATTCGCCCAGGCCATTGATTTGCAGCAGGGATGATTTGGAGTTTAAATGTATTAAAGAATTAACAGTTGATATGGTATATGGTGCAGTAAAAAGTTATCTTTAATAATAATTGAAAAGAGAAGAGCGAAAAATTAATTTTAATTTGTTAATCAATATTAGATATAAATATGAATGTAATGAACTCGAAAAAGTTGGTTGATGAATTTATCGCACATAAGAACATTGCTGTAGCAGGAGTTTCACGTAATAGCAAGAAGTTCGGGAATGTTATTTACAGGGAACTGAAGAAAAAAGGGTTCAATGTTATTCCCATTAATCCTCATAGCGATGAGGTTGAAGGAGACAAATGTTATCCGAATCTCGATGAAGTAACTGAAAATGTGGATGCAGTATTAATAAATCTTCCACCGCAAAATGTCCTGGAAGTAATTAGAGATGTTCATGCATCCGGGATAAAAAAAGTATGGCTTCAGCGGGGCTCTCAATCAGAGGAAGCGGTTATGTATTGTAAAGAAAATGATATCGATTGTGTTAGCAATGAATGCATATTGATGTTTGTCGAGCCTGCAGCCTTTATTCATAAATTTCACAGGTGGATTGTGGGTGTTGCAGGTAAACTGCCGGAATAATTTTATTCACTTATAACCGGATATAGAGAGGAATTAGAAAACAGATAATTTGGCTAAGGACAATTAAAATTTCATTTTAAGAGATAATCGATTGCCGAGGACAGATTGGGAATTTCAGTTATTTTAATTTTAGAATTTTTATTAACGTTCTTAACATTTCCCTCCGGTAGCACAATCTCTTTAAATCCAAGTTTTTCTGCTTCCTGGATTCTCTTTTCAATACTTTTTACTTTTCGGAGCTCACCACCGAGACCAACTTCGCCAACAAGAACAGTTTTATTATCAATCGCTTTATCAAATAAACTCGATACAATGCTGCAGCAAACAGCAAGATCAACTGCAGGCTCAATAATTCTCATCCCGCCGGCCATATTTACGAATATGTTATTTGCAGAGACTCTTGTCTTTGCACGTTTTTCAAGCACAGCCAGAAGAATTGAAAGACGCCGCTGATCAAATCCCGTTGTAACACGCTGTGGATAACCGTAGTTTGAGGCTGTAACCAATGCCTGTACTTCAAGTAAAACCGGACGTGTTCCTTCAATGCTTGATGTAACAGACGAGCCGGGAGATTTTCTGCTGCTTCCATCTAAAAACAATTCGCTTGGATTTTTAACTTCGTGCAGACCGTCTTCTCTCATATCAAATATACCGATTTCGTTAGTGCTGCCGAACCGGTTTTTCTGTGCACGCAGAATTCTGAATGTATGGTTCGAGTCACCTTCAAACTGGATAACAGTATCGACTATATGTTCAAGAATTTTCGGTCCGGCAATTAATCCTTCTTTTGTAACGTGTCCGATTACAATAACACTGAAATGTTTTTTCTTTGCTTCCTCCATTAATAGCGAAGTACATTCTCTTATCTGTGTTATTGTTCCCGGCGAGTTGTCCAGTTCAGTCCGGTAAATTGTTTGTATGGAATCAACAACGACCACCGATGGTTCTACATCAGAAATTGCTGAAATTATATGTGAAAGATCAGTTTCCGGTAAGACAAAAAAAGTATCGGACTTCAGCTTTAACCTTGAAGCTCTTAACTTCAATTGCCTGTCAGATTCTTCGCCGGTAACATAAAGAACCTTTTCTGCAATTTGTGATGCTGCCTGCATAGCGAGAGTTGATTTACCTATTCCGGGATCACCGCCCAAAAGCACCACTGAACCCGGCATTAATCCTCCGCCAAGCACCCTGTCAAATTCCTGAATGCCCGTTTGAATTCGATCTTCTTCAAAGGCTGATATTTCATCAATCTTTGTAACATGTACTTTTGCAGCGGGGGCCTGCAGTTTGCGTTTTGAGGTTTCTATAATTTCTTCTGTAAAACTGTTCCAGCTTTCGCATTCCGGACATTTACCGATCCACCTAAGCGACTCATATCCGCAATTGGAGCAAATATATTTTATTTTCTTTTTGCTCATTGAAGAAATCCAATTCTTTAGTATGTTGTAAATATAAGTATGTCCGCCCAAACTTATTAGTTAAATGGCCTGAGGAACCAGGAGATCAAAATGAATTACTTGATTTATTATACTCAAATTACAATTTTCCAAATTAATTTAAGCTATGTTTCTCTTTCAAAAATCAATATTGCTGTCCGTTGTTTTGTTCAGTCAGGCTTTTCCCCAGTGGGAAGCTGGCGGAACATTCAACTATAAAAGTGAGAGTCCGGAAATTGGATTCGGTATTACTGCCGCGCGTAATCTGCCGTTTCAATGGCCTGTAATTGGATTTAAAGTCAGAGCAGGATTCGATCTTTTTAAAGGAGAGGAATCTGTGAATGGTGATAATTCAAAAGTAAGCTTTTCAAATGAAGTTTTACACGCCGATTTAATCGGCACATTATTTTTCAGGAATTTCAGTCCGTATTTTGGATTAACTCTTGGTGTCGGACACTTCTCGATTAATCATCTTAATGAATACAGGTTTTTAATTGGAATTCTTGGCGGGATAAAATTCCCGGTAACAAACCGGCTGCAGCCAATGCTGGAAATAGATTTGTATAATTTCCTGGGTGAGTTCGACGAAGAGAAATCCGGACGAAAAATTTCAAACATCCATTTAATTGGGAGAATTGGTTTAATAATTAAAATATAAATCTTCTTATTTAATTCCTCCTCATATTATAAACTATTAATTGAAAAAAAATTAGAAGCAAGAGATTTCGGATTAATCCCTTGTGGAGTCCGGAATTAATGTAGCAATCAACAAGCCGCCGAATTCACCGAGAGTGTACTGGTTCTGGAAAATAAAAAAT
>JASFSF010000031.1:0-12524 GCA_050114555.1 Ignavibacteria bacterium | reverse complement strand
AACCGTGTGGAAATTGCGATATTTGTAATTAAGAAATTATACTTAGTAAAATTAATCCTGGATTGATATATGAACGAAAATGCTTTTGAACCCTACCCTATATTTGAAACCGAAAGATTAGTCCTTGGTGAGTTAAACGAATCAGACATAGAGCTGGTGTTTGAATTTAATTCGAATTTAGAAGCAATAGAATATGTCGCACGCGATCCATGGACAGATATCGAGCAGGCAAAGGAAAGGATGAATTTTTTTATCGATGCATACCATAAAAAAGAAGCGATCTGGTGGTCAATTAAGTTGAAATCGGAAAATAAAGTAATTGGTTATTGCGGATTGTTCAATATTGAAAAAGAACACAATAAAGTAGAGATTGGTTACGGATTGCTTCCCGGTAATTACGGTAAAGGACTGATGACTGAAGCTATAAAAGAGATAGTGGACTTTGCAGTTAACAAATTAAAACTGCATCGGATATATGGAATTGTTGTGCCCGGGAATACAGCATCCGAAAAGATCCTGGAAAATTTTGGTTTTAAAAGAGAAGGGGTTCTAAAAGATTATTCTTACGCACGCAAAAAATATTTCGATATGGGTATGTTCGCTTTAATAAACGAAAATAGCGATTGGTGAACTATACAATGCGCGGGGATTAAACTGCTGCTGTGAAGAATTCTTCTCCGTTATCTTTTGTGTGAATTACAAGAAGATTTGCACGAACCATCTTTACCAGTGTACGCGACGACCTCCTCTCGGAAATATTAACAAGATTACTCAATTCCTTTACAGAAATCTTTTCCCTTTTCGAAAGGTATTCGAATACCGTTTTCTCAGTTGAACCAATAGAGTAGTTTTTAAGAGTCAGTTTACCGGTGTCTGCTCTCATTATTCTTACCATTTCCTTGCTGGCTTTAATACTTTTATCGTTAACACGTATCATTACAACGGATTCATTTATATCAAAGTCTTTTTTATAATCCTGCAAACGATGTGGTTTGGAATCGGATTCCCGGATTGTTACAGCTACAATTTCTTTCCCTTTCTGATTTAAATAGTTGATTTTAAAATCAATCGGCGGTTCACAAAAATTGTTTGCAGCATCTTCAATCATTTCAGCTTCCGATTTTTCACTCTCAACTCCGACAATCCTCTTATCATCATCAACACCAAAGAGAATGTAACCGCCTTTGGTATTTGCGAAAGCAATCATTTCTTTCGCAATTTTTTTTGGTGTTGTGAAGCGTCTTTTAAATTCACACTGAAGATTCTCCCCTTCTTCAATAAGCTCAATAAGTTTTTTACGATTCATATCAGATTAATCACATTTATTGAGAACTATCCGAAGTCGATTCTACATTAGTTATGAACTACTGATTATTTCCTTCTCCGGGGATTCCAGAGCGGCTCTTTCACTTCAGGTATATTCGAAATTTTTTCTTCAGGAGTTTTCAGTTCTTTTTTACCATCTTCAATCGCTACCTGGATGGTATCCTGAGCAGTTTGATCAGCCGAGACCAATGCACTATCCTTTGAATTAATTTTAGATGAATCGAGGTAGGTTAGTTCTAATGATCTCAAAGAATCTTGTTCAGCAAGTTTCAGTCTGCTTTGTTCCTGCTTAAAAATTGCAAGTTTACCGGCAATTCCTTTAACATAAACAGTAGCCGGATATTTTGATACCAAGGAATCATATACAACTGCGGCTGATTCGGGAAGTAATAGTTTATGTTCCAGTATCCATCCGGAAGTGTAAAGTGATTTTGGAGCATAAACAGAATTTGGATGGTTTTTATAAATTTCCGTAAACTGATCAAGCGCTTTACTATAATTCTCACTTAATAAAGTTAATTCAGCATTTTCATACTCCTCTTTTGCCGGATCATAATCTAAATCAATGAAGGGTTTATTCAGCTTATCTGCAGCAGCATTTACTATACTTACATCTTTATAATTTTGGTAAATAATTTCAAACAGGCTATCTGCTTTGTGTTTATTATCGACAGTAAGATAATAACTGCCGAGAGCATACAAAGTATTGGGCACGTAAGATGTATTCGCATAATTTGTTAATATATTTTCATAAAACCATCTGGCTGTATCCGGTAAATTCATTTCGGTCAGGTATAGATTACCCAATTCGAGTTCGTTTTTTGCAAGTAAAGAATGTAAAGAATCTATTGGAATATTTGATCGCCTGGGAGGATCATTTTTAAATTTCAACGAATCGGGAAGTTGATTGGTTAATTGACTTTGCTGTCCGAAATTCTCCGTTTTGGGTGTCAGCAAATTAATTTGTCTGGATTGTGTGAAGCCGGCAGAAGTGAAAAGACTATCAAATCTTATTATTAATGTTGAATCCTCTGTTTGTTGATTTCGAATTTTCACCAGCAATGAATCCATTGTTAGTAAAGTATCAGATATTCTTACAAGAGTTGAATCATGAAAAATTAGTGTATCAATAGCCCTGACTGTATCAGCATAAAATCCTGTTGTGTCCTGTTGATTTATTAATGAACTTAATCCCGACCATATTTCCTGCAATTCCGTTATTTTCGAAATCTCTTCTGCTATTACCAGTGAGTCCTTTACATAAGCTATGGAATCCTTTTTAAATTCTTCAGGATTTTCTATATAGAATAGTTGCTCGTTATATTTAGCTATGTTTCTGCTCAAGTTAGCGTAACGCTTAAAAAGCAAGTCCTTCTCCCGGGCAGGTTCTATAAATTCTTTTTCAAGTGGGGATCTTGAAGCTTTCTCATAATATACGGCAGCACTATCCAGAAGATTAAGATCATATTCATAAACTTGAGCTAATTCATACTTTGATGCTGCCCCCGAATTTGTGTTCCTGTAAAGAGTATCAACTTCAATTAGCTGGTTAATCGCCAGATCGATATTACCCAGGGCGCGGTTTGTTTTAGCTATTTCAAGATCAATTTCGGCATAGTCTTCTTCATATTTGTCTTCATCTCTCATATCGAAAAAATTGACTAATGCTTCTTCACCTTTATCTCCTTCTCTTAATGCAATGCCGTATTTAAGATTTGCATCAAACTCAAGATCAAAATCAGGTGAGTATTCAAAGACATTTTCAAATGCAATGATGGCACTTTCTATATCCCCGATTTTCATATTTAATCGTCCCACCTCGTACCATACCTGTGCTTTGATCTCCTTATCTCCTGAAACCGACAAAAACTCATTGGCTACATCGATAGCGCTTTTGTAATCTTCAATATTAACCCGGTAAACAATTTCTTCAAGATATGCTTCATTAATAATCTCATCGTCATCTTCTTCCACTGCTTTCGTTTTTACTTCCGCAAGTGTGGTGAGTCCATCGTTATAATTTTTTAATTTAAACTGGTTCTTTGCTATCCAGAGACTAACCTCGGTTAAGTAATCAGTCTCAGGATAATTATTCTTAAGTTCATTGAATTTTCTTAACGATTTTTGATAATTCCATTGATAATAATAAGATTTTCCAAGCATCAATAATGCTTCTTCAACGTAAGCAGATTCTGAATTAAACTGAAGAATTTCTGAACACTTTTCAATAACCTTTATCAGATCAGCTTTAGCAGTTCCGGGTAGTTGTTGAACCTCGGTAGAGAACAGATCTTTTTCCTGCTCATTTATTTGTTTTTCAGCCTTCTCAAAAAGTTCCCGGGCATTATAATAAAGATTGAAATATGTAGTAAAGTTCTCCCAGACTCCACAACCGGATAAGTAAATTAATACTGCAATAATTAAGGGTAACTTAAATTTTTTAAGATTGGTTAAATTCATATATGAAGCTATTAAAGAATATAAAAAAGTAAAAGGTAATTAGGATTACAAAGCCTGATCACCAGATTCATCGGTTCTTATTCTTATTACCTCATCAACATTATTTATAAAGATTTTACCGTCGCCAACCTGTCCGGTTTTTGCTGATTTCAAAATTGCATCAACAACTTTATCGGTTTTGGAAGCATCGACAACAACTTCAATTTTTATTTTAGGGATGAATTCAATCTGGTATTCACTTCCCCGGTATGTTTCCGTGTGTCCTTTTTGCCTGCCGTAACCTCTCACCTCAGAAATAGTTAAACCCCTTACCCCGGCTTCCATTAAAGCTTCTTTAACCTCATCCAGTTTGAATGGTCGTATTATTGCTTCAATCTTTTTTAATGATGCCATATTTTACCTGCCATGACAATGTTTATATTTCTTACCACTCCCGCAAGGACACGGACTGTTCCTGCCGACTTTTTCTCCAACTGAAACCGGTTTAGCTTTCCCTCTCTGTGATGCTACAGCTTGTGCACTACCTGTTGATGAGTAACCGAGATTAGTTGTACTTTGTTTACTTTCCATCATTCTGTCTGCAACGCTTCGCCTTGCCTGCTGAACTTCTCCCGGCGCCTGTGGAAAAGATTTGAATGTGAATGAAACCACATCGTTCCTTATCTGGTTCAATAAATCCATAAATAATTTAAAAGCCTCACCCTTATATTCAACCAACGGATCTTTCTGGCCGTAAGCTCTTAAACCAATTCCTTCTTTTAAATCATCCATTTCTCGAAGGTGTTCTTTCCATTTATGATCCATCACGCTTAGTACAGCGAATCTTTCAAGTCTCGCCATCATTTCAGATCCAAGCATTTCTTCTTTTTTTACATAGAATTCTTTACTGGCATCAATTATTCTTTCTTTTATTCCATCCTTTCCAAGCGATTCAAATTCTTCAGCTTCAAGTTTAATATCAACAAGTAAATTATGTAGCAGTTCTTCTTTTATTACTTCTGCGGCATAAGTGTCAAAATTTCTTTCAACAATATCATCCACATGTTCATCAAGTAAATCGAAAATATCGCCTTTTAATCGTTCGCCGTCCAGGGCCTTGTTTCTTCTTGAATAGATAACTTCTCTTTGTTGATTCATCGTATCATCATATTCCAGCAGTCTTTTTCTTATTGCGAAGTTATTCTCTTCAACTTTTTTCTGCGCTCGTTCAACAGATTTGGTAATCATCGGGTGCTGGATAACTTCACCTTCTTTAATTCCAATTCGTTCCATAACTGCTGTAATTCTATCGCTTCCGAATAGTCTCATCAGATCGTCTTCAAGTGAAAGATAAAATTTGGATGTTCCCGGATCGCCCTGTCTTCCTGCACGCCCTCTTAACTGTCTGTCAATTCTCCGGGCATCATGCCGTTCTGTTCCAAGAATAAATAAACCGCCGTTTTCAACAACACCCTTGCCAAGCTTGATATCTGTCCCGCGGCCTGCCATATTAGTTGCGATAGTAACTGCACCTTTTTCTCCGGCGTGAGCAACAATTTCCGCTTCCCTCTGATGCTGCTTTGCATTGAGTACATTATGTGCTATACCTTTTCTTTTCAACATTCGGCTAAGCGTTTCGGATACTTCAACAGATGTTGTACCAACAAGCACCGGTCTGCCATTCTTTCTCAATTCCTGAATTTCATCAATTACCGCATTATATTTTTCACGCTTGGTCTTATAAACTGCATCATCAAGATCATCTCTTGCAATTTGTTCATTCGTTGGAATAACAATCACTTCAAGTTTATAAATTTCATAAAATTCATTCTCTTCAGTTTCTGCTGTTCCGGTCATCCCGGCAAGTTTTTTGTACATCCTGAAATAATTCTGCAGGGTGATTGTTGCCAGGGTTTGTGAATCTCGTTGCACTTTAACATTTTCTTTAGCTTCAATTGCCTGGTGTAAACCATCACTATATCTTCTTCCCGGAAGAACCCTGCCAGTAAATTCATCTACAATAGCAATCTTACCATCTTCTGTTACAACATATTCATCATCCTTTTCGAACAACGTGTATGCTTTTAAGAGTTGATGCAACGTATGGATTCGTTCACTCGCCACTGAATAGTTATTATATAATTCATCCTTTCTTCGGATTTTCTCTTCGTTGCTTAATGATGGATCATTTTCAAATTTGCTGATTTCAGTTCCAAGATCAGGCAAAATAAAAAATTCTTTTCCTTCCCGACTACCTTTCGCAAGTTCTTCCCTGCCTTTGTCAGTAAGATCTATTGTGTTCTGTTTCTCATCAATTACGAAATATAATTCGTCGTCGATAATGTACATATTTTTTCCTTTTTCACGAAGGTATTCCAGCTCGGTCGATTCCATTAATCTTTTATTTGACGGATCACTGAAAACTTTAGCAAGGCGATTGCTTTTCGGTAAACCCCTGAAGGCCCTGAACAATAGCACACCTGCTTCCTGTGCATTTTCATTTTCACTGTTCAGGTGTTTTTCTGCTTCCTGAATTAGTGATGCCACAAGTTGTTTTTGTTTGCGGAAAAGATTTTCAATTTTTGGTTTCATTTCACCATACTGTTGATCATCAACATCTACAGGTCCAGAAATGATGAGCGGTGTTCTTGCTTCGTCAATCAATACTGAATCGACTTCATCCACAATTGCAAAGTTATGTCCCCGCTGAACCTGGTTTTCTTTATCTATTGACATGTTATCGCGCAGATAATCAAAACCGAACTCATTATTAGTTCCATAGGTAATATCACATGCATAATGTTCCTGACGTGCTTGCGAATCCATTGTATTCAATATTATACCAACCGTCAGTCCGTGAAACTTATAAATTTCACCCATCCATTCGCCGTCACGCTGTGCCAGGTAATCATTTACTGTTATAAGATGTACGCCTCTGCCGGTAAGCGCATTTAAATAAATTGGGAGTGTTGCCACAAGGGTTTTCCCTTCACCGGTTGCCATTTCTGCAATCTTGCCCTGGTGAAGAACAACCCCGCCGATTAATTGAACATCGTAAGGGACCATTCCCCAGGTAATTTTATTTCCTGCAATTGTCCAGCTCTTTCCCACTAATCTTTCACACGTACATTTCACAACTGCAAATGCCTCAGGCAAAAGCTGATCTAATATTTCTTCGTATTCTTCATCAAGTTGATCATTTAATTCGTCAAGTTCATCGTGTGCAGCATGTCTGTCAAAGTCTTCATCAGATTGCAATTTTGCTTTCAGCTCTTCAATGGACTCGCGGGTTTCCCTGGTATGTTCCTGTATTTTCTCTTTAAACTCCGAAGTCTTTTCACGAAGCTGATCATCGGAAAGTGATTTCAGTTTTTCATATTCTTCATTTATTTCCTGAACAATCGGCCATAATGGTTTCAATTCTTTTTCGTGTTTATCGCCGAATATTTTCTTAAAAATTCCTGCCATTCTTTATTGTCTCTTTGAGTGAATAATTAAAAATAAACTTATAAATAGAAGATTTGAAATGCAATTTAACAAATATAGCACATTATTATACGGCATCAATTTATCCAAAAATTCTGCACCATCATTATTCGTCACGCTGGAGTGAATGAATCGTAATAATAGGTTTCTATTTATTTCCTTTTAATATTAGATTTAATTCATCCGAATCATTATTAATTGCTTGCTGTGAGATTAACCAAAGTATCCGGAAATTTAGAGAACGAGCTGGTAACACTTGCTGCCGGTGCAATTACACCAGACGACTTTAATAAACTTATCCTTCTTTTTGAATCTGAATTACAGCGGGTTTATTTCACGAAGTCATCCGAAGCTAACCTGATAAGAATGATTCGGGGAATGTTGGACAAAGTATTCTTTATTAATGAGTGCATTAAATATCCTCACTATGTAGAAATATTAGTTACCATCGCTTCGAATAGTAATTTTCTTAGTGATATACTTTCTGTTAATTCGGAATTTTTTTACTGGATCGTTAATCCGGCATCACTAGAAAACCCAATCGTTAAAAAAGAATTCAAAAAAGAAATTGAAACATCACTCCTGCTTTATAATTCATTCAATGCTAAAGTTCATTTACTAAAATCAATTAAACGAAGGGAATTATTAAAAATTGGTTTGCGTGATATTTACGTCTCTATCCCATTGAAGAAGATTACCGAAGAATTATCTGTGTTAGCATCCACGCTTACTTCTGAGTTATTTCAGCTATGTGTATATGAAACGTTAAAGAAATATAATATCACAAAAACGACAGCAAACTATTGTTTGATTTCTCTCGGAAAGTTAGGAGGAAATGAATTGAACTACAGCTCAGATGTCGACTTGATTTTGTTTTATGATAGAGAAAGAAAAATCGGGAACAATAAATATTTCAGTGAACTTTTAAAAGAATCAACGGAATTATTTCTTAACTCTTCGGCAGACATATATGGTGGATTATTATACAGGATAGATTTTAGACTTAGACCCGACGGCAGGAATGCCCCCATTTGCAGAGGCACACAGGAGTATCTTAATTATTATGAAAGCAGAGGTGAAGACTGGGAAAGACAGATGTTAATTAAGGCTGGTTATCTATCGGGCAGTAAATCATTGTACAAGAAATTTATGACTTATCTAACGCCATTTGTTTATCCATCTTCTTTAAGCACATCTCCTAGAGAACAGGTTTTGAAAATGAAGGCCGAAATTGAAAAGCATAACAGGGAGATTGATAATATTAAACTGCTGCCGGGAGGTATAAGAGATATTGAATTTGCTGTTCAGGTTTTACAAATGTTAAACGGTGGAAGAATTCACGCAATAAGATCGGGTAACACTCTGGCAGCTATCGAACTACTTTATGCAAATAAGTTACTGGATGAAAATGAAAGAACTACTTTAACCGAAGCATACATTTTTTACAGGAAGATCGAGCATTACCTTCAGTTGATGAATGACAGACAAACACATGCAATCCCTGAAGAGGGCGAAATGCTGGAAAAGCTTAGCTTTTATTTGGGATTTGATTCTGTCGACAAGTTCAGACAAAAAATCGACCTGACGACGAAAAAAGTACGTAAAATCTACAATTCAATTTTGGTTGAAGATGAATCAACCGCTGCAGTAAATGATAAATTCGATAAAATTAGTTTTGAAAACAAAGTCAGAGCTGAAAAAGATTTTCAATTTTTGAAAGATGGGAGATCAATTACCGGTGACAGAACATTTGATTTTAAATCAATTGAAAGTTTTGAAAAAATAGAAAACCATATTGTTGAATACTTATATAACTCATCCAGCCCGGATAAAACTTTAACAAATTTCGTACGTATTATAAAACAATCGGCTTTCCCATCCATCTGGTATAATGAGCTTCTGGATAAAACATTCTTCAAATTCTTAATGAATATATGTGAATATTCTCAATACTCAATAGATCTGTTTGCGGAAGACAAAAATTTAAGGGACTTTACTCTAAGCAGAAAAGTGTTTATGAGAATTCCCAAAAATGAATTATCAAAGATGGATACAAGGTTTATTCTCTATTATTTCTCTGTTCAAATTACTGTTGAATTGATCGATCCTATTAAAGCTTCCAGGTTCTTAAGTGAATTGATGATAATAAAAATGAAAAAACTGATTGAGAATTATTCGGCAAATACGGATTGGGAGAAAGATTATTTTGTAGCTGCTTTGGGAAGTCTTGGAACATTATCACTAACATTCTATTCGGATTTTGATATCGTTTTTCTCACACGAAATATAAAACAACATACATTTATCGAAAAAAGGTTCCAGGAATTGCTAACTAAAATAAAAGTCGAGCTATATCCCTTCACAATTGATTGCAGGTTGAGACCTGAAGGTAAAAGCAGTCAGCTTGTATGGGATATCAATTCAGCATCAGAATATTTCCGGAAACGTGCACGAATCTGGGAATTTCAAGCGTTAACGAAAATAGTTTTTATCGCAGGTAATAAAAGATTATTTAAAAGCTTCACTAAATCCACTGTTAAATCACTATACAGATTCGACAAAGAAGTTATTAAGCAGGAATTGGTTGAAATGCGTAAAAAGTTGGCACTAATGCATTCAAAAGGTGCTGTGGAATTTTTTGACTTCAAGAAGAGTGCAGGAAGCCAGAACGACATTGAATTTATTATTCAGTTTTTTCTGCTACGTGATCCTGAAATATTCGATGAATCATTCAGTAAATCATTAACTGAGAACCTAATGATCTTAAAAAGAGGAATTAAGCAGCCAGATAAAAATTTATTAAAGGATGCCTACAATTTTTATAAGCGGGCTGAAATTTTGAACCAACTGATATTCAATTCAACCACACCTAAAATAGACCTTGCGGGTGAGAAAATAGAACAAATTTCTGATAAAATAATTTCTTTAACTAAAAAAGATTTTAAATCACTGTTAAAAAATTATTCATCAGGTGTCAGTAGTATTTATTCAAAGACATTTAACTAGCATAAAATGGAATTATTTAAAAAGTACTTTCACGTTGTTACCGGATTCTGTGTACTAATAATATATATATTCACAGTTGCGCCATCGGTTGTTCAAATAGATTCAGGTGAGCTGGCTGCTGTACAGGCCACATTGGGAATAGCTCATCCTACAGGTTATCCGTTGTTTACTGTAGCTGGATATATTTTTTCTCTGATTCCCTTGCCATTTACTAAGATATTTCAATTAAATCTTCTTGCTGCAATTTATTGCAGTGCCGGTATATCTGTGTTTACATATACGGCTAAACTTCTGCTTGATAATATCGAAATTACTCCGCGCTTAAAATCAAAACCAAAGAAAAAAGTTAAAAAGAAAAAGGACAGACATCTTCCCGCAAATGCAGGTGGTGAGAAATTATTAATTGATGAAAATATAAAATACGTAATTTCTGTTTGCAGCGGGTTGATTCTTGCATTCAGTACAACTTACTGGCTACAGAGCACTTCGGTAGAGGTGTATTCACTTCATCTTCTGTTGATAAGCCTTGTGATTCTTTTTACTGTAAAAGCTTTCATGTTTAACGATAAACAAACTCAAGTCCAAATTTTAAAATTGTATGTGATATATTCAGCATTACTAGCCTTAAGCTTCAGTAATCATATGACAACAATAATGATAGTTCCTGGTATTGCAGTTTTATTCTTTATAAAAAATAAATTTACGGTTAAAAGCTTTAAAAGAATTTTATTGATGCTGGCGATTTTTATCCTGGTTCTCATAATATTATATGTTTATTTACCAATTCGGGCATCTCAAGATCCCATATTCAATTGGGGAAATCCCACAAATTTTGAGAGATTGCTGCGACATATTACTGGAAAGCAATACCAGGTTTGGTTATTCGGATCAACTTCAGCTGCCAAACAACAACTCATACATTTTATTGAAACCTTGCCTACACAATTTTCCATAGGCCTGCTGATTGCCCTCATAGGTATAATATCCTCATTTTTTTACCAGCGAAAGGTTTTCATCTTCCTTTCAATCTCTTTCAGCTTTACAGTTCTTTATGCAATCAACTATGATATTCATGACATCGACTCTTACTTTTTACTTGCATATGTATCTCTTGGATTCTTTTCTGCCTTTGGGTTTTTTGCTCTCTATCGGACATTTAAAAAGAACATATTTCTTCCAACAATTGTTGCAATTGTTATCATCGGTATTCAATTCTTTTCCAATTTTAACATGGTAGATCAGAGCGATGTTTATACATATGAAGACTATACAAAAGCTGTTCTGAACAGCACAACTAATGGTAGTATTATTTTTAGTTATCAATGGGATTTTTTCATTTCTGCATCATACTACTTCAGTTCTGTCGACGAATTCAGAAAAGACGTGGTCGTTGTTGATAAAGAATTACTCAGGCGTTCCTGGTACTATGATCAACTAAATAATAATTATCCATACCAGTTAGAAAATATGCAGGATGAAGTTGAACGATTTAAAGAAGCACTGTTGCCATTTGAGCGGAGCGAACAATTCGATGCTAATCTGCTTGAGAATTTATACCGAAGGATTATGACTGATCTGGTATCTAATAATATCAATGATCGGGATTTCTATATCTCACTGGAAGTCTACCAAAATGAGATGAGACGAGGAGAATTTAAACTTCCCGCCGGGTACAATCTTGTCCCTGATAATCTATTATTCAAAGTTGTCCGGGGTGATGAGTACGTCCCTGCTGCTGATCCGGATTTTAAAATCAGAATTTCGGATAGAAGAAATTACTATATAGACAGCATAGAAAATTTTGTGGGATCGATGCTTTCAACACGAGCAATGTATGAATTACAACGTGGCCGAATTGAGAGAGCAATAATCTATGTTAGGAAAATGAGAAATGAGTTGCCGAATTATAACTTACCATTAACACTTGAATCAATTAAAACCAATTAATCCTCAATTGCTTCAATTAATTCCTCTTTTCTTTCTTCTGAAATTCCCTTCCCAGTTCTAAAAGATTGCAGGGTTACATCCATCTGCTGAATAAGGTTTCTTTTATAATACTTCGGAGCATAAATACTGCCGTCAAGCATGTAAAGTCTTTGTGTATCTTCATCATAAAAAACATAATTAACAAACGGACCACCCATTCCTTTGATGTTCAAATCCCACAAACCCTGGGTAAATAATGCATACCGGTTATTGAAATTTACTTCGTTAATTGTGAAGTAGTCCTCAGCAACTACAACATAACCACCACCACTGCTTGTATT
>JASFSF010000030.1:0-12672 GCA_050114555.1 Ignavibacteria bacterium | reverse complement strand
TGCAAGTCCCCGTGCTTGATTATGGTTAAGACTTCTGCACTCAGCAAGAAATGTTGCAGTTTCCGGAACACCATTTCTTATCATTCCACCATTTATGATTCCAACATTTGCAGTAGTTTCATCATCAAGTCTTCCAAGTTTTAGTTTCGCTATTGCATTCGAAGCTGCCTGAATAGCATTAATTCCTTTCTCAGGCTCCATTCCGGCATGTGCGGCCTTGCCAATAACATTTACATCGATTGCGAAGTACGAAGGCCCGCCAATTACAATTGTTTCCAGTGTATCGTTATCAAGAAGAAAGCCTCTTTTTGCTGTTATTTTGCGGAAGTCAAGATTTTTAACACCAAGCAATCCAATTTCCTCTTGCCGGCTGATAGCCACCTCAATAGGAGGATGAACTTCGGCTACTCTTAGCGCTTCAAGCAATTCTGCAATACCGGCTTTATCATCAGCAGCTAAAATTGTATCTCCTTTAGAGCGGATCATACCATTATCAATTATTGGTTCGATAGCAACTCCAGGCTTCACCGTATCGGCATGACAGGAAAGAAGGATAGGGTCTTTTCCGTCACATCCTTTCCCAGGAAGTTTAGCAATCAGATTTCCATAACTATCTTTTTCTGCAGCGGCACCGATCTTTTTAAATTCTTTTTGCAGATAATCAATCATTCGTGCTTCATTACCCGATTCACTATCAATTTTAACCATGTCCATAAATTGTTTTATCATTCTATCAGACATTAATACCTCAGTAATTTTGAATTTTTCATTAATTGAAATTTAATCAATTTGAATACCTCTGCGAAATTTGTTTCCTAATGTGTTGTTACTTTATAGTGGTTTGGTTTTTTAGAAAAAACCGATAAGCAAATGCGAGGAAACCTATAGATTCGAATTGTAGGAAAATTGCTTACGCAAAATTAAGAAATTGGCCTATAACAATTTATTGTGTAAATGTTTGATTGTTAACCTGGAAAATTGAAGTCTGTGATGTTGCTGGGCTGTTGTGAAATAAAATACAATATGGAAACAATGAATGTTGAAATTGCAGATGACTCAAAACTCATTCGGGATAGATTAAAAAGAATGTTGACTGCTATTCCGAATGTTGCTGTAAGATCTTAATTTTCAAAACTACCTCTGAACCATGATTAGCATTGTAATACGGGCAGGTAATAAGAAAGGAATAGAGTTCAATCTAACATTTCTTCTAAACGTATTATATACGCTCGTCTTAATATACTTACTCTCTGATTTTTTAATAAAATAAGTTTAAAGTGGAATTTTAATTCCTGATCCTGTAAATAGGATATTGAATAATATTAGCTTAACAAAAGTTAAGAAATTGAATATCAGGAGTTTATTATGGATAATCTACATAATAAAACCAGCACAGAACTGATTAAAGAAATAGAAGTTCTTCAAAAACGGATCGCTGAGCTGGAAAAATCTGAAGTTGTTTTAAGAGATAGCGAACAAAAATATAAAGCTCTGGTAACCAATACAGAAGAAATAATTTGCATAATAGCTAAAGACGGAACTTTTCTTCTGTCGGAAGGGAGAGGTCTGACCAAAATTGGTCTTAAGCCCGGAGAAGTTGTTGGGCAATCAGTGTTTGAAATCTACAAAGATAATCAGGATTTGCTGGATGATATGAGGAAGACATTTAATGGTGAAACGATAATCCGGGAAGTGAATTTCAACGATCGTTACTTTAGAAACTGGTTTTCTCCTTACCATAACGATGATGGAGAGATAATTGGTTTACTGGGATTTTCCGTAAATATCACTGAGCAAAAAATAGCGGAAATGAAACTTGCTGAAAGTGAGAACCGATACCGTCAACTGGTAGAACTATCTCCTGATGCAATTATGATACACAAGGGTGGAAAATTTATGTTCGTCAACAACGCTGCGTTGAAAATGTTTAATGCCGGCAGCAAGGAGGAATTTATAGGAAAACCGATCATTGAAAGAGTTCATCCTGATTACAGAGAGATAGTAAAAGACAGGGTGAGCAAATTAGGTAGTGATCAAATTGAATTTGCACCATTAGTTGAAGAAAAATTTATAAAATATGATGGCACCGTTTTCGATGTTGAAGTATCTGCAAATCATTTTCTGGATAATGGGGAAGATGCCGTACAGGTAATTGCAAGAGAAATCACAGAACGTAAACAGTCAGAAGAAGAACTGGTAAAAAACCGATCACGCTTGATTCGGGCTGAACATGTTGCCCATATGGGGTTTATAGAATTGGATTTACAAACCAACTCTATTCGCTGGTCCGATGAAATCTATAATTTATATGGAGTAGAACCGATTGGTAGTCAACAAACTCTTGAATCTACATTGAGCCTGGTGCATCCTGAAGATCTGGATAAAGCAATGCAAAGCGTTGAAAATGCAATAGCTGGCATTGCAAAACATAATCTTGATCATCGAATTGTTCGGCCTGATGGAGAAATAATATGGGTGCATGCTCAGGCAGAAATCGAGCGCGATGAATTTGGAAATCCAAGGACATTGCTTGGTACGGTTCTGGACATCACAGAGCGCAAACTTGCGGAAGAGAATCTTAAGGAGAGCGAAGAAAAATATCGCAGTCTTTTCGAGCAATCGCCAATCTCTCTTTGGGAAGAAGATTATTCTCTTGTTAAAAAATATATAGATGAATTAAAAAAAACCGGTGTTAACGATTTCAGAAAATACTTTGAAACACATCCGGACGAAATTACCAAATGTGCGGGGATGGTAAAGATTATCAGCTTTAACAAAGCCTCAAAATCATTATTTGCAATCAGGAATTTAGATGGGCTGGAAGCAGGATTAAACAGCTTTTTCTGCGAAGAATCTTATCCATATTTTATTGAACAGCTTGTTGCAGTGGCTGAAGGGAGAACTGTACTTGAAACTGAAAAGACTGATCAAACAATAACCGGTGAGAAAAAATATGTGAAGGTATGCTGGAATGTACCTGCCGGCTATGAAAGTACGTTTTCAAGAGTGATCATTTCAATAATTGATCTTACTGAGCGCAAGCTTGCAGAAGAAGAAATCAGAAAACTATCTTATGCTGTAGAGCAAGGTCCTGTTTCTATTATAATTACTGATACAAATGGAAAAATTGAATATGTAAACAAGCGATTTGTTGAATTAACCGGATACTTTGCGGAGGAAGTTATTGGTAGAAATCCTAGGATGCTCAAATCTGGAGAACATTCTGATGCAGAATACAAAAAATTATGGGATACAATTTTATCAGGTAATGATTGGCAGGGAGAATTTCATAACAGGAAAAAGAATGGGGATTTATATTGGGAATCTGCATCCATTTCACCATTAAAGGATAAAAATGGTGAAATTACACACTTCATTGCCATCAAAGAAGATATTACACAACATAAAAAGGCGGAATTGAAGCTTAAGCAGAGCGAAAAACAACTTGATCTAATCTATAATTCGACATCTGATCAAATGGCGCTAATTAAAGTTGAAGATAATGGCGTTTATAGATTAATCTCCTTCAACAACGCTTACTGGGAAAAAATTAAGATATTTAATCCGAAAGTAAAAAGAGAACAGTTATTAGGAATTCAGATAGGAGAAATAGGCCGATTGTTCAATTGGCCGGCAACATTAATGAACAATTTGTTTTGCACTTATGAAAAAGTTGTTAATGAAAGGAGGGAAATAAGTATTAATGAATTCCTGTCTGGCCAACAGAGGGAAATAATTCTTGATTCACACTATTCCCCCATTTATGATGAAAATAATATTTGTACACATATTTTGTTTACATCACACGATATAACAGAAAAAATCCAAGCCGAAGAGGCTCAGCGTAAGAGCGAAGAAGAGTTCAGAACGATATTTAATGAATCACCGATAGGTATCGAACTTTACAAAGCAAATGGTATGTTGCTTACAGCAAACAAGGCTTCTCTCAATATGTTCGGGATACCTGATGTATCTGAAATCCAGACATTTAACATCTTCGATGGTATTAGTTTGAATGCAGAAAAAAAAGAAAAACTGCTAAGAGGGGAATCAGTTAGTTATCAATCAACTTTTGACTTTGAGAAAGTAAAAGAGCTTAAGCAGTATAAAACCAGTAAGAAAGAAAAAGCTTATTTCGATTATATCATTACGCCATTATTGGACAACGAAAAGAAAGCTATTCAGGGTTATTTATTGCAAGTTCAGGATATTACAGAACGTAAAGAAGCTGAAGACGCCCTAAGAGAAAGTGAAGAGAAATTTAGAAACCTTGCAGAGTTTTCACCAAATATGATCTTTATAAATAAAAGAGGTAAAGTAGTCTATGCAAACGAACTGGCCGAAGAGATCACCGGCTATAAAAAGGATGAATTTTATTCAGATAGTTTTGATTTTAAGGTTTTAATTGAGCCTGATTATCGGAACCTGATTATAACAAACTTCAAAATGCATATGAGTGGAAAAGAAGTTCCACCAACAGAATATTGTATCAGGACCAAATCAGGAAAAAGAATTGATGCTGTTATAAATACCAAGCTTATAAATTATGAAGGAGAATCAGCCATACTTGGTATTATAATGGATATAACCGAGAGGAAAAAAACAGAGGAAGCACTGTTAGAATCCGAGGCCAGATGGCGGTCGCTTACAGAAAATTCCGCTGATTATATCACTTTGCTTGATAGGAATGGTGAAATATTATTTGTTAATAAGACTAATCCCGGCATTTCGAAGTATGATGTTATTGGTAAAAAAGTATATGATTTTATTCCCAGGCTGTTCCACAACGTAGCTAAAAATTGCTATGCCAGAGTTTTGGAAACCGGTGAACCGGACTCTTATGAAGCGGAGTATGCAACAGAAAATGGCGAAAAAAATTACTACTCAGTCAGAGTTGGTCCTGTTTACCGATCCGGGGAGATAGTTGCTATGGTTAGCAGTTCGACAGATATTACTAAACGAAAAAGTATTGAGAACAGTTTGAAAGAATCCTATGTGCGTCTCCGAAGCCTGGCTGAGAGGTTGCAGAATATAAGGGAAGAAGAGCGAGCTACAGTTGCGCGTGAAATACACGATGACCTGGGACAGTCATTAACAGCGCTGAAAATGGATATTTCCTGGCTGAAAAAGAATCCTGATCTTTCAGATGAAAATAAAATTGCAAAATTTGACACATTATTAGATTTAACAGATTCGACAATCCAGACAGTTAAAAGACTGGCCACAAAGCTTAGGCCGGGAATACTTGATGATCTTGGACTTGTTCCTGCAATTGAATGGCAGAAAGATGAATTTGAAAGCAGGTTTAGAATAAAATGCAATCTGAAGATAAATAATAAAGAGATAGTCACAAAAGATGCGATATCTGTAGCTGTATTCAGAATTGTTCAGGAAACATTAACAAACGTTGCAAGGCATTCTAATGCAACCAGAGTAGATATTAAACTTGATTTTCAGGAAAATAACAGACTGATACTGGAAATTCATGATAACGGAGTAGGTATTGATAATCGGAAGATTAAAAGCCCCAAATCATTTGGACTAATTGGTATGAAAGAAAGAGTAAGTCTGCTAAATGGAACGATGGAAGTAATTGGTAATCCATCAAAAGGCACACTCGTTAGAGTATCAATACCCTGCTGATTTAATTTGGATGAATGTTAATTTAATGATAATGGATTGGATCATTAACGATTCATAAATAATTTTGAGCAATTGTTTTATTGTTCAAATGCATTATTTATAATTGATTTTGAGTTTAGGAACAGTCGGGAAAAGTTAGATGAAAATTCTTATTGCCGATGATCATGCTGTAGTTAGGGAAGGATTAAAACAAATATTAACAGGCGTGCCTGGCGTTATAAAAATAGAGGGAGTCTCCAACGGACTTGAAGTTATAGATAAAGTTAAGATAAATGATTATGATGTTATTGTGCTTGACATCTCGATGCCGGGAAAGAGTGGTCTGGATGTGCTAAAAGAAATTAAGGTAATTAAACCGAAGATCCCGGTGTTAATGCTTAGCATTTATCCCGAAGGACAATATGCGTTACGGGTTTTGAAAGCAGGGGCCGCGGGGTATCTTACTAAAGAAAGCGCTACCGAAGAACTGGTTACTGCGGTAGAAAAAGTTTACAACGGCCAAAAGTATATTACCCCTGCCCTGGCAGAAAAATTGGCAGATGAATTTTCATTGGTTACTGATAAACTTCCACACGAGTCTTTATCGGATAGAGAATTTGAGGTATTCAAAATGATAGCCCAGGCAAAAACTCTAAAAGAAATTGCCGAAAGTTTATATATTAGCGTTAAGACTGTCAGCACTTATAAATCCAGAATCTTTGAGAAGATGAATATGAATAGTAATTCGGAAATTACTCAATATGCTATTGATAATGGGCTTATAACGTAATTGCAATCATTCCCAATTCATGTCATATAATATCCTTCATTGACACATCTACTTTAATTGATTTGTCTTAATCCCCTGTAAGTCAAATGACTACAACAATATCGGATTGACGCTTATACCGGATCACAATGTTATTCTGCATATTTGTGAAGGAAGATTAGAGTATAGTTCCGGTGAAGATATAACTTCACTATTTTATTTTTCTTCAAAATTGTGGGAATAACATGGATATTGTAATTGTTGATGATTCTGAACTGGTAAGAGAAAGAGTTGCTAAAAGAGTAACGGAAATACCCGGTATTAATGTAACCGGAGAAGCCGGCAGTTCTATTGAAGCAATGGACATTCTACGATCGCATCAGCCCAATGTGATGATTCTTGATATTAAAATGCCCGGAGAAAGCGGCATTGAAGTGCTCAGAAGAGTAAAAGAGGAATATCCCCAAATAAAAGTAATAATGTTAACAAATTATCCGTTCTTGCAATACAGATCAAAATGTTATGAATACGGGGTTGATTATTTCCTTGATAAATCTGAAGAGTTTGAAAAAGTGACGGATATCCTTGTTGAATTAGAAAAGAATACATCTATGGGAGTCAAATGAGTTTATACTTATTGCAAATAATGATGATTAATTTGACCCAAAAATAATTGAAGGGAAGTGATTATTTTGAAATCAGAAAAGTTAGCCTCCAACAGTAAGCCCCACCTGGTTTCTAAATTTACAGTACATAAGCGGAAATAGTAATCAACTTCCCTTCGCTAATTTTATTCCAGATAAAGAAACACATATAACCTTTTAATCACTTCAAATCATTAATAACGTCTTCTATTATTTCAATACTCCCCGGCTCTGGTATTTTGATATTATATCGGTTACCTGTCCTGTTTGTTAAATTATTATCTCTTAGCCATGGATTATAGATTTTTAATGTTTTATAATTAAGCCCGAGCGAAATAGCATAATCAGCAAAGCTGGCAATGGAACTGTCCAGTGTGATCTCATAAAATTTTAGCGGCTCATACAATTCATCATCTCCAATTTCGAAACCGTAAGCCTCCTTGTTCTGTAGAATATATTTAATAGCAACGATGCGCGGGATGTAGCGTGAAGTTTCTATGCTCAACATTAGATTATAGTAATTATTAGACTTCTGTCTTTCAATTTGATTTTCAATTCCATCAATTCCCATATTGTATGAGGCAGCGACCATTGTCCAGCTTCCGAACTTTTCATAGGCTTCGTTTAGATAATCGCATGCAGCCTGCGTTGATTTTTCTACATGATATCTCTCATCTACCTGGTCGTTAATTTTAAGGTTATATTTTTTACCCGTCTCTTCCATAAATTGCCAGAATCCGGTGGCTCCAACAGGTGAAATAACATTCTCGAAATTACTTTCAGCCGCACACAGATATTTAAAATCGTCCGGGATGTTGTTCTTGTCTAAAATTGGTTCGATAACTGGAAACCACCTGTTCGCTCTTTTAATTGCTATAATCGTGAAGGAATGGAAGTATGTGTTAACGATAAATTCGCGCTCAATTCTCTCTCTCACTTCAAAGTTATAAACGGGCACTGGTTCGCCGGCAAATTCAAGGTAATCAGGAATATTGGGAGTGATTATTTTGTATTGTTGCGGGAATAAATTGTCGTCGGATTGATTTGCCCTGGTTATGTTTAACTCTGATAGAAATATCATAATCGATAAAAACATTGTAGTTAGAAATAATACAATGCTGACAAAGAAACGAATTGGTTTATATTTTACAGACTTCACTTGAGTTCCTTTAAATATTTAAAATTGATTTGGTAATATCTTTATTTAATATAATAAATAAATTATGTTGTAAAAGCCATTTTGATATAAGATAAATATAGGCCTCCGTCTATTATCATTAATTAATAAATTAGATTTTAAGATAAATGAATGAAGTAATCTCAAATAAACAGTACCATCCACAGATGCATTCCGCTGAACATATACTTAACCAGGCTATGGTAAAGATGTTTAACAAAGGAAGATCATTCAGCAATCATATTGAAAAGAAGAAATCGAAATGTGATTATCATTTTGACAGGGATCTAACCGCATCGGAAGTGGAAATGATTAATAATAAAGTGAATGAGGTTATCAAGCAGGAGCTCGATGTTGTGGAGGATTTCATAATCAGGGAAAAAGCCGCTGAAAAATTTAATCTGGCAAAATTGCCTGAGAGTGCAGGCGAAAAAATACGGATAATTAAAATCGGTGATTATGATGAATGCCCCTGCAGTGGTTTGCATGTTTCAAATACAAGGGAAATTGGCAGATTTCAGATAACAACCACAAGCTTTAATGATGGTGTTCTTAGATTACGATTCAAAGTGTTCGATGAGTAAAATAGGAATGCCATCCCGCATTTGCAGGATGGCACAATTAAAAAAATTACATACCTGATTTGTTCAATATTTCTTCCATCTGATCCATCACCCTGTTCATCTTTTGCATTGTCAATGCAACGGGTTCCGGAGACATCGGGTCAATTCCTGCATCCCGGATTAAGTCGGCAGGATATTTCGATCCGCCGCCCATTAATATATTGTAGTATTTATCAACAGCCGGTTGTCCATCGCTCAGCATTTTTTCAACCAAAGCTGTTCCATAGATAAGGGAGGTTGCATACTGGAAAACATAGTAATCGTAATAGAAATGAGGTATGTATGCCCATTCATACTGAATATAGTCGTCGACAACACAATGACCTTCATCCTGTCCATAATATTTCTTAACAATATTATAATAGATTTTGCACATATCCTCACCGGTAATCGGTGCACCGGATTCAACTCGTTTATAAATTTCCCATTCAAACTCGGCGAAGGAAGTCTGACGGAAAATAGTTGTTCTGAGCAGTTCCAGGTAACTGCCAAGGATATAGAGTTTTTCTTCGTCCGTCTTAACAGTTTTAGTCATGTAATTGTTCAGAAAATTTTCATTCACGGTAGATGCAATTTCTGCAACAAAAATAGGATAATCCGATTTCGGGAAAGGCTGCGTATTATTTGAAAAATAACTGTGCATTGTGTGTCCCAGCTCGTGTGCAAGTGTCGAAACCGATTCATAGTCATCAGTCCAGTTCATTAAGATATAAGGATGAACATCGTAAGCACTACCCGAGGAATATGCTCCGCTTCTCTTTCCAACAGTTGGCATATAATCGATCCATCTGTTGTCAAATGCTTTGTGTAAAGTCGATATATACTCATCACCCAGAGGTTTAAGAGCTTCCAGTATAACCTGTTGACCCTCCTCAATTGTGAAATCCATATCAACCTTTTCTACAAGAGGAACGTAAAGATCGTAATAATGCAGCTCATCCATGCCGAGCATTCTTTTCTTCAGATCAAGCGCTCTGTGAAGCGTTGGAAGGTTTTTATTAACTTGTTCAATTAGCGTTGTGTATACTGACACTGGAAGATTATCTGCGTTCAGTTCGGATTCCAGCACCGATGAATATTTTCTGTCTTTTGCATAAACCCAGTTGATTTTAACATGCCCGCTAAGATTGGCGCCAAGCATATTTTTGAACTCGCCAAAACTTTCAAACAGCGCTTTCATTACTTTTTCCCTGTCTTCCCTGTTCTCTGCTGTGCGGTATTTTGTATAAGTAGCAGATGTCAGCTCGATTTCTTCGCCGGTTGAAAGTGTAATTTGGGGGAATGGTTTTTCTGCATTATTGAAAATGCCGTAAACATCATATGGCGAGCCCCCAATCAGCCCGAAACTGGCAAGTATTTTCTCTTCTGCTTCGGTTAATGTATGTTCACGCAATCTTCTTATATTATCGATATACATATCGAAATCTTTCAGCTTTGCCTGATCTTTACGCAGCTTATCAAGCTTTTCCATCGGAGGTTCAACCTTTTCGTTTTCTTCTTCTGCCTGCTCTTTAAAGAACTGATCGATTTTCTCATCAGGTATCTGGAGAATTTCAGGTTCAAAATAGGCTGTAACTTCACCAAGCTTCGTTCCGATTGACTGCATTTGTTGTATCATTGCCTGGTTTTCTGAAATATTTAAATTCTCATTACTAAGATTGTTTGCATAAACGTAGGCTCTATAAAGTGTTTTAACTACGTCTGAAGAACTGGTAAGTGCATTGTATAGCATTTCAGAGCTTTCACCGAGCCTGCCTTTAAATTCAGGCAGCTTGTCGATTTCTTTAGAAAGCTTATCAAGATCAGCCTGCCACGCTTCACGTGTTGGATAGATATCTGTAAGATTCCATTTATACTTATCTTCTACATCCTTTCTTTCAAGTGTCTGGCAAATACCGGAGGATAGAATGCTAAGTCCAATAACGATTGTAATTAAAAGTTTTCGCATATGATCTCCTGCAATGATTTTTTGGAAAAATGTGATCATAAAACTTAAGAAGAATCGGGATTACATTCAGTACAAAATTGATAAGTGGTCGGGAGATTATCTAATATTAAGGGATGATTTAGTACCTTAGTGTAGAAATATAGTTTAACACCAAATTATTACCGCGAATTCGTGAATAACCGAATGTAATTTTCTTCTTATATTTCAAATCTCGAAAAGATATTTTAAAGTCAAACTCTTAATAAAGGTGAATAAGATGAAATATTTATCATTAATGCTTATATCATTTATTATAATGTTTGTCTCCTGTGGAGAAGAAAATATGGTTGATGAACAAATTGCACAGTTTGTTCCCGTAGAGCTAAAGTATAACTCATCTATGCTTGATGAAAGACAGAAAGCCGTTGTTGAAAATCTTTACTACGCCTCAAAAATAATGGATGAGATTTTCCTGGATCAGGTGTATTCCCAAAACAGCAGCATAAAAGCCAATCTGATGGCTGATGGCTCCGAGGGATCATTAAAGAAACTTGAGTTATTTAATATTATGTTTGGCCCGTTTGACAGGCTGGATCATGACAAACCATTTATAGGAACAGAATTAAAACCAGATGGGGCAAATTTTTATCCCGGGGATATTACCAAAGAAGAATTCGAGGAGTGGATAAAAGATCACCCGGAAGATAAAGAATCCTTTACTTCTGAATTTACTATGATAAGGAGGGACGGCGATAATCTGGTAGCCATTCCTTACAGCGAGTATTATAAGGATAAATTAACCAAAGCTGCCGAATATCTCATGAATGCAGCAGAATATGCCGATAATAAATCACTAAAGGATTACTTAACGACCAGAGCTCATGCTTTTCAAACGAATGACTACTTCGAAAGCGATATGAAATGGATGGATCTGAAAGATCATGATATCGAAATCGTTATTGGGCCTTACGAGGTATATGAAGATGGCCTGTTTAATTACAAAGCATCTTTTGAAAGTTTTCTTACAATTAAGGATCCTGTTGAGAGTGAGAAACTTGATGTGTTTAAATCTTATCTGAGGGATATGGAAATCCATCTTCCGATTCCGGATGAGCACAAAAATTTTGAACGTGGTTCCGAATCACCGCTCGCTGTTGTTAACGAAATCTTTACGGGTGGCGATACAAAAGCAGCAGTGCAAACCATCGCCTTTAATCTTCCTAACGATGAAAGAGTTCGTAAAGTTAAGGGATCGAAAAAAGTAATGTTAAAAAATGTGATCGATGCAAAGTTTAATAAACTGCTAATACCCATTGCAGAAATTGTGTTAGATCCTGATCAGCTTCAGTATGTTTCGATCGATGCATTTTTTAACCATTCGCTAATGCACGAAATGTCACATGGGATTGGTCCTGGATTCATTACAGTCGATGGCAGGGACACCGAAGTGAAAAAAGAGTTAAAAGAGACTTATTCAACACTGGAAGAATGCAAGGCCGATATACTGGGCACTTACAATAATTTATTTATGATAGAGAAGGGTGAGTTCCCCGAGTCCTTCGAAAGAGAAGTATGGACAACAGAACTTGCCGGTATTTTCCGGTCAGTACGATTCGGTATTAACGAAGCACACGGAGGCGGCAATGCTATTATTTATAATTATATGCTTGAAAACGGCGGATTTGAGTACGATGAACAAGCGGAAAAAGTAAGGGTAAATTATGACAAAGCTTATTCAGTGCTGGAATCTCTTGCAACAAAACTGCTTATGATACAAGCAACCGGTAATTATCAGGGCGCTAAAGATTTGATTGCTAAGTATGTTGTTCATTCACCTTCGATGGAAACATTGATTGGAAAATTATCGAACCTTCCAGTCGACATTAAACCCGTTTATGAAATAGAGAGAA
>JASFSF010000029.1:0-12702 GCA_050114555.1 Ignavibacteria bacterium | reverse complement strand
TGGATTTTGAGGTAAATACTTTTTATTTTGATGGAACATTTCCTATAAATCGATTAATAAATGGATAACAAAATCAAACAAATAGTCCTTACTATTTGTGGAATATTCTTCACACCCGCAATATGGCTATTTCTAAAATTCTATATTCATATTTCAGATCGATATTTACCTTCCCCACAATCAGTCATTGATGCCTATTTATCTATCGAACCAAATATTTTAATTCACTTCTATTGGTCATTGATTCGTTTAGTCGTGGGTTTCAGCGGAGGAATTGTAATTGGAATTACACTAGGACTGTACTTATTCAGAAGTACAATATTAAATAAAATACTTTATCCAAGTATTCAAGCATTAAGATCTATACCTGCTGCAGCAACAGTCCCATTTTTCTTGTTATGGTTTGGGTTTGATGAAACCGGAAAATTTATTTTGATATTTTCAGGTATTGCATTCAACCTTGCAATAACCACATTAGAAGTATTAAACAGAATTCCTGAAAAATTTTTAATTGTCTTTAATAGTATTAAAAGTAAACCTCAAAAGAATCTAAGATTCTTTGCTTTGCCATTCGTACTCGAAAAAATCTTACCAACTCTACGGTTTTCACTTGCAACTGCAATAAGTCTTGTAGTTATCTCAGAGTTGTTAGGGTCGCAAATAGGATTGGGATATCTAATACAAACAGCCCGTTCAACATTTTCAATGAATGTTATATTTGCAGCGATGATATTATTTGGAATAATGAATTACTCAGCAGATAAATTATTAATAATACTTTGGAAAAAATTAATTTTTTGGAGAATATAATATGATATACAAAGGATTTAAAATCGTTTTACTTTTGGTTTTGATTTTGGGATTATTCACTTGCAGTAATAAGGAAGAAAATAAACCGCTAACTATTGGAATTTCACCATATCAAGATATTGCAATGATTGTGAACTACAAATCTCTTGGTTTAGACAAAAAATATGATATTCAGTTAGAGTTAAATACTATGAACTGGGAGGATATTATTCCTGCAATAGCAAGTGCAGGAAAAACAATTGATCTTGGATTCGCGAGTATTATCGAGTATCTCACAAAGGAAAAAAATATAAACCGTGATGTAGATGATTCTTTATTGTTTATATACCCAGCCTATTTGTTCAAAGGTGGAAGTTTTATAACATTTGATAAAGATATACCAGTATTGACTTCAGATGATCTAACGAATAAAAGCGTTATAAAAGAATTCTTTAAGAATAAAATTGGAGCACAAAAAAATTCCGTTTATGAAATGATGTTATACAGTTTAGCGAGAAGAAACGGTATCAACATTAAGGATCTAAACATAATTGACACACCGCTAAACGATGGAATTTTAGCAACCCAAAGTGGAAGTTTACAAATATCGTCAGCTGGATTGACGCAATTAACAGAAGCACTAAAACAGGGAGGCAGAGTTATCTTGAATATGGAGACAATGAATTTTGCAGATGATATGACCGGATTTGTCTGTAAAAAAAGTACTTTACTAAAAAGAGGCGAAGAGATAAAAAAGTTTATCAAAATATGGTATGAATGTGTAAACTATGTATTCCAGGATTTGGATAAAAATTCTAAAGTAAGCTTAAAATATTTAGATGAAAAAGCTGCTACAAAATATACGCTTGAACAATACAAATTAGCACTAAGCCAAGAATATTTTCCAAGAACTATTAATGAAGTTAAATCAGTATTCATTTCAAAGGATGGGAAATTTTACTATAAAAAGATATCCAATGATATAATTCAATATTTATTAGAAAATAATATTGTCGAATCACCGCCAAGCGTTCCGAAATTTATTGATATAGATTAATACGTTAAATATGAACAAATTCGATCTTTATCAAATAGAACTTTTAAGGCCCCTCTATAATAATAATGTAACTTTACATTATGCTTTTTTCGCAAATACTTTTCCAATTGCTTACCATTACTCAAAACTATTACAATTAATACCAGGGAAAAGAATTGATCATAAAAAGTTCATAAAATTACATGACTGGAATTATGTATTTCCCTCACAATCAAGTAAACTCGAATTCGATCTTACTAAAGTCAAGCGAAAGGCTAAAGAAATAATTGAGGAAAAAATAATTGATGAAGGTTGGGAGCATCCTCAAAATATTAATATTTTTTATACATCTGATATTCGATTCAAAAACGAAGCAATAAAAAACCCACTTGAACAAATTCTAAATATTAAAAAGCAATTTAATGAATACGAAGCAATTGAGACTGTATACTTTACAACCTATGCACCCAGATTTGTTTTTCTAAATAATAATTTATTTACAAGAGGAATAGTAAAACCCAAAAAATATAACTATGATATTAATAATTCTGAGTTTAAGGATTTTGAAATAATTAAAAGTGATTATAATAAATTAACTACTGTATTGAATAGAGCAAAACAAAATCATATTAATAAATTTATTGTATTTACTGATCTCTTAAATGAAGCGAAAGACATATTTGAAGAATACGATTTAATGGGTGGCAAGACCATTTTCTATAATAAAGAAGACCTAAAAACTTTCTTAAATTTTAATCATAAAGATAGAGCTAACACCTTAATTATTTATTATTATGGGGCTCCTACTTCGTTTGATCTTTTTAAAAAAAGTGATCGTTATATCCCTATTTTATTAAATAAAAGAAAACAAAAAAGCGGAATCAAATCAGTTGCCTGTATCCATTATAACATTAAAGAAAATAAACGAAAGATAAAACAAATAAAAAATGCACTAGAAAAATATCATAAGAACCTTTTTAAAGTTGCTGCAACAGATAAAGGATCTGAATATTTTAATAATATACGAATAGCATATAATAGATTTGCGGCCCTGCTAAGACATGATACTAGATTTAGAACACCTGAATCATACGTTAATTGTATTACGCTCTATAATAATAATTATGTATCTAAGAAAAAAACAACCCAACCTCTTCCTATTATAGATGTAAAAGCAAGAAAAAGAAAATTATTACATTTTCATTTTGGAGCTGGGAAACTATCAATAGGGCTTGTATTGCAAGCAATTAAAAATAGTACTATGGAAGAAAATAAAGTACTTGTGGTTGTTCAGAAAAGAAAAGATGAGTGGGCAAAAAAGATACAATTAAATCTTGATACGATTACTCTTAAAAATCAAGATAAATATAAATATGAATTTGCTTTGCAGGGGAATGGTTCAAATATTCAAAATCGGGACACGTTCATTCTTTATAATAAACTTGATGAAATTTCTACTATAATAAAAGATGCAGATTCGATTTCCTATTCACTTCATAGCGCTGAAGCAGAAATGGAATTACTGGATTATATTTCTCGAATTAATTTTAATAACAAAAGAATACACTTATTACCATTTGAAAATAATCCTATTGTTTTCAAGGATTTGGATGATTTGGAAGAATCAGAAAAAGAAAAATTAGAAAACTTTAGTAATCAAAAACAAAAATTTAGTTTAGTTGAAATAAAGGCTGATAGAATATGTTTACAACGATCATTTGAGTTTGGAAATATTGTTGAGGTAATGAATGAAAACTATGCTGAGATTCTTATTAATAGTGCAAATGAAAAAGTGAAGAATATTTTTTCCCCCGATTTTTACGGGAAAAATAAGAACATTATTTTTTCAGACACTCCTGAAAGATATAAATTTTTAGCAGATAGAAAGAAATTATTATTAAATGAACTGCATTTTATCCTTGCTATCTATGAATATGATTTTTTAGTATCAAAGAAAATAATTCACTGGGAACATCAGTATATAACAATATTACAATCTGCATTAGCTAATGATCCTAATTATAAAATACCAATAGATACTTTTATTAAATTACAAATCACACGTATATTGTTATCTGAAGATTATAGTAATGATATTATTGCTAAGGAGTACGAAGTTCATAAAGGAGATACAGAAATGTTGTATGAAAATCTATTAAAATATGCAAATAACGTATTTCAAAGATTTAGTAATTCAAGTGAGGATTTGATATCAAGAGTATTTAGTACTCTTAGTGGTAATACAAAAACTATAGAAAGAAAATATAAAGAGATTGTTAAAACAATTGAAGATTTTTTTAATTCTAATGAAAAAAGGATCAAAACATTAGAGTTACTGACTTCCAGTATAACAGGAGAATATCGTTATTTAATCGAGGATATCAAATCAAAAATTAATAGAATATTCAATGCTAGAATAGCAATTTATAATGAAGAGGTTAGGAAAATAGCAAAAGAACATAAATTTAATAAAATTGAAGCAAAACAATTTGCTAATGATATAGAAAATATTACTAAACTAAAATAAAGTTTAGGAATGAGAGACATGCTTCCCTATAGTTTTAGTATTGACAATGTTACTTTGAAATAAATTCGATCATAATGAATGTACAGCATACATTAGATTATCTTTTTGTAAATGACTATAAATCTGAGTTGTTTTAATATTTTCGTGCCCTAATAATTCTTTGACAGCATATAAAGAGACATTACGCTGAACCAGAGCGGATGCGAAGGAATGACGCAAAGAATGAAAGTGAATATTTTCATTTAATTCTGCTGACCTTATTACCTTCTTAAATTGTTTACTGATAAATTCACAATTTAATTTCATTAAAAAATAATTAGTAATACCTTTTCTAAAGTAGGTTTTGACGAAAACAACTAATCAAAATCACTTCAATTAGTAGGATTTGCAGAAAATATTTTTGACTAAATTAAAGCTTAAAGTGAATTAACCGCTGAAAGTAAGTTTCCCTTTTGCAAATGTGAATAAATTTGAGTTGTCTTAAAATCTTGATGACCAAGTAACTCTTTAACAACATACAATGAAGCGCCACTTTGAACCAAATTTGAAGCAAAAGAATGCCTGAGTGAATGGAAGTGAATATCTTCACTTAAACCAGCTTTTCTTACTGCTTTCTTAAATTGCTTGCTTACAAAATCCTCTTTTAGCTTTATCCCATAATAGTTGGTAAAGATATATACCGAATTATCTTTAGCTGAATAGTGATTTAGTATTACTTCTTTTACTTTTAAGTGGATAGGGATTATTCTTTCTTTTTTAGTTTTAGTTGTAAAATTAGATGAGTTTTTAACAGTGATAAGATTTTGATTGAGATCTATCCAGGACCATTGCATATTTAATAGCTCACCTAACCTCATACCAGTATAAAATGCAGTTATAAATAAATCTTTTAAGAAGTTGTATTTTGTGTTATTTAATATTTTTTGAAACTCTTCTTTTTTTATAAAAATTGGTAATGACTTAACCTGTTTCGGAGCTTTTATTTTTTTGAAAGGATTTTCTGATATGTATTCCCAAACTACTGCTTTACTAAATGCTGCTTTTAATGTGCGATAATATAAACCTGCTGCACCTTTTGAACGGGAATAAACAGAAATAATAAATTGATCTAATATTCTGGTTGAGATGGTTTGTAGTGGAATATCGCCTGTGACCTGTATTAACTGACGGAATGATAGATTGATTGATTTAAGATAACTCTTTGATTTGGATTGTTTTGAATACTCGATATATTCTTTTTGGTATTTGGAAAGAGATATAATTTTTTTTGTTTCAGGAAGAACTTCAAAACTTGCCTCAAAATCTTTTAAGACTTTGATTGCTTCAGATTTGGTAGTTTTCCTGGTGGATATTTTTGTCCTTTTCCCATTGACAAAATAGACAATTTGATAGAATGGTGATTTGGAATCTTTGATTAAGAACATAAGTACAACCTCCTTTGAGGATTGTACCGAATGTGTACCGAAAGCCAGAAAATAGTGAGATTATTAACTGAATAAAGAAGAATCCCTATGATTTGTAATCAGCCGGTCGGCGGTTCGAATCCGTTCACCAGCTCTTAGAAGCTCTGAAGAAACTCAGAGCTTTTCTACTTTAAACTATATGAGTGATTTGCCCGTCCACCGAAGCTCGAATAGCGTAGGTGGATAATCAGCCGGTCGGCGGCCTGCCTACCGCAGGCAGTTTCGAGAACGCCTGTCCTACGTTGCAAGTGTTACAATATTATCGGCGGTAATAGTAGTTTATGAACTTTTCTTTCAAGCAATTCTATGAGTTTTTGTGGATAATATTCCCTATGGACAGATACCCTTTTGTTTAATCTGGTTGTAATCAGAACATTCACCATACTCACAAGCCTTTTCTAAATCTGTGCAAGCTTTAATAGTATCGCCTAAAATAGTTATGTATAGTAATCCCCTGGAATTGTAAGCTGGAGCATACACGGTATTCATCTCCAGGGCTTTGCTATAATCGCTGATTGACTCGTTAAATTTTTCTATTTTTTCATAAGCAAGTCCGCGATAGTAGTAGGTTACTTCAAACTTTAGATCCATATCGAGGGTTTTATTATAGTCATTTATAGCTAATTCATATTGGCCTTTTCTATAATAAGCAAATCCCCTGTTGAAGTATATCTCGCCATTACGCGGATTTATCTCAATAGCTTTAGTAAAGTCCCTGATGGCACGGTCGTACTGGTCTTTTTTAAGAAAAGCAAGACCTTTATTGAAATATGCTTCAGCATCCATCGGGTTTATCAGAAGGGCCTGGTTGTAATCCATAATAGCCTGGTTATAACCGCCATTATTATAATTAGCAATTCCCCGATCGATATATACATCAGTATAATTGGAGTAAATTTCCAGAGCTTTGTTATAGTCGTTTATGGCTTGATCATACTGGCCTGTGTTATTGTAAAACATTCCCCTATTGTAGTATGTCTCAACATCAGTCGGGTCAATCTCAATAGCATTGTTATAGTCATTAATAGCCAGTTCAAACTCTCCTTTATTATAATAAGTAATCGCCCGATTGATCTGAGCCTCAACATTCTTTGGATTTAACTCCAGAACTTTGTTATAGTCGCTTATAGCCTCTTCATACTGACCTTTAGCATCATAGCATTTTCCACGATAGTTGTAAACGTCAATCCACTGCGGATTTAGGTTAAGAGCTTTTGTAAAATTTTGAATTGCTTCATCATTATAACCTATTATGCTAAGTAGTTTACCACGATAAATACGCGGCCAGACATAGTTAGGATTTGTCTGCATAGCTTTGGTAAAAGGTTCAATCGCCTGCTTGTACTGCTGTTGATTTGTATAAGATATCCCCTCGAATATATTCACGGCAGTCTCTTTCTTTATTTTAAGATTATTAACGTCAGAGATTATTGCCAGACCGAGCTCAATCGGTCTATCGAACACATCATTCTTTAAAAATGCATCAATCTTAAGAGCTTTGCTAAACTCCTCTCCCGCTTTTTGGAATTCCCCTTGAGTGCCGTAATGTACACCTTTGTTATAACTTTCCTCTGCACCGCTTTGTGCAAAAGTTACAGATCCGGTTAAAAGTATATATAATAAGAATAGACCTGTAACAGTAAGGTTTTTCATATAATTCTCCCTGTCTCAAATATATTTTGCAACTTAATTGATTACAAATTTTAAGACAACTGTATTAACACAATGATTAATCAGGAATAATAGCACATTCTCAAAATAATCCATTCAACTCACTGATTATGAAAAATTACCCGCTGATCCGAAGTCTGCGAATATATTAATTGACGAAAGGTCTTCAAATTGTATCTAAAACAGAATTGTTATTTATTTTATTTAAAATCTTATGTAGTATGGCAGTTAATGATTGATATTTTTATTAAATAAAGAAGAATAGCGCTAAAATGAAAACTAAGATTTATTTATTTATAGTATTAATTCTTACAACTGTTACAAGTTGGGCTCTACCGGAAACAAAGGTAATACTATTGGGAACAGGAACACCATATCCAGGCAATCAAAACCAGGGACCGGTAACTGCCGTTGTTTACAATAACCGTGTATTTTTATTTGATGCCGGAAGCGGAGTAATGCGACAAATGAACGGTGCAAATCTGCCAATCTCAGGGCCTGAGGCAACTTTCATTACTCACCTGCATAGCGATCATACACTTGGTTACACAGATCTCATTTTAACAACCTGGATAATGAGAAGAAACAAAAAACTTGAAGTATTTGGTCCGATTGGACTCAAAAGAATGACAGATCTTTTATTGGATGCCTACTCTGAAGACATAAAAGTAAGAATCGACGGACTGGAAAAAGAACTACCTGAAGTATATAAAGTAAATGTTCATGAAATCAACGAAGGTATAGTTTATGATAGTGCCGATGTTAAAGTTACTGCCTTTCGTGTAACACATGGATACTGGAAAATTGCATTTGGTTATCGAATTGATACGCCGAACAAATCCATTGTTATAAGTGGAGATACCAAACCTTCCAACAACCTGATTAAATTTGCTGTGAACTGTGATATATTAATTCATGAGGTTTATGCCGCTGATAGGCTTAAGCCAGAAGATCGACCTGGTGGAGAATTCTGGCCGCAATACTGCAAAGAATTTCACACATCGGATTTTGAACTGGGTAAAATAGCTTCGGATATTAAACCTGGTAAATTAATACTTACCCATATCGTACGAATGGGAGCAAATGACGATGAACTTATTAAGAATATTCGCAAAGGAGGTTATGACGGAGTCTTGATAATAGGTAAGGATTTAGAGGAAATAAAATAGACTTATCTTTCTTGATGATTAATGTTCAGTACTTTGCCAATAATCATTTCAGGGAACAATCAGGCTAAAATGTTTCTAATTCAATTACAAAATTTAGAAACCAGAGTATTATAAATTAATCGACTAATCACCTGCAATTAATATACTGGTTAAAACTAATTATTAGTCACCAGCGAAAAATATAAGCATCTCAGTTTTCTGATACATCATCAGTTTTTTGATAAAATATTTTGATTCAGTTTTAGCTTATGGGCTATGATAATCAAACCCAACTAAAGTTTAGTCTGGCATAGATGTTGGCTTCCGCCTGAATGTATTAAAATTTATTCCAACTAGCGAATTAAATGGGTAATACTATTGTACTATTATAACACACATCTTTTTCTTTGTTAATTTAGAAAGTTCCAACAATTCAATTAATAATTTGTAAGGGTAAACCAGTTCTGCAGGATACTATAATGAAGAGATATCCTCAGATCATTAATAACAGGAAAAATTATGAAAATGATTTCAATTAGAATAAAAGTAAAAATTGTCACATCACTTCTCTTCTTATTTAATATGTATATCATTCCACAATCAGGCCATCTTGATGGCAGCGGAGGTGGAATTATTGCTTTTATATCCGATAGAGATGGAGCCAGTGAAATTTATTTGATGAATGCCGATGGCAGTCATCAAACAAGAGCCACAGATCAGAATGCATTTAATTTTGGTTTAAACTGGTCTCGGGATGGAAGCCGGCTTGTTTTTTGTTCAACATTATACGGTGGCTTTGAAATATATATAATGGATGTTATAGATATTGCCACAGCGTCTTTTACAGAACCTGTGAGGATTACAAACAACTCATTTATGGATTTCAGTCCCACCTGGTCTTCAGACGGATCAAATATTGCATTTGATTCACAGTGGAATGGCAGCCATTCAATTGTAATGATGAATTTAGATAATGGAAACATAACCCCACTGAACACATCGCCAGTAAATGGCGATCAACCGTCCTGGTCACCACTTGGGGATAGAATTGCATTTGCTTCCGTACATGGTATATATACAATTCTTACAAATAGCACTGATTTACAACAAGTAACATTTGACTATTCACTGGTTCCCAATTACTCACCTGATGGAAGTAAAATTGCTTATGTCGCAGGTGTATCTGACGAAGACATTTTTATAATTAATTCCGACGGTACGGGAGATCATCGTATAACTACCAGTCCGGAAAACGATTTTGTACCTAGTTGGTCACCAGGCGGAGATAGATTGGTTTATGAGGGATCGGTATCAGGTGTAGATCAGATTTGTGTGATAGACACTGATGGAACAAATTACCGGCAGCTTACGAATACCGGAGTTAACACAGGACCGGTTTGGTATCCGGTTGATCCTACTCCGGTGGATTATGACAGAAGTAATTTGATCGTAAACGAGTTCAAACTATATCAAAATTATCCTAATCCGTTTAATCCTGTTACAACAATTAGTTACAGTATTCCGCAAAACGAAAGACGAGAGACGCAAAATGTTAGTTTGAAAATTTATGATGTTTTAGGTAACCACGTTACAACATTAGTCAACGAAGAAAAATATGCAGGCAGTTATGAGGTTAAATTTGATGGAACCGAATTATCAAGTGGAAATTATTTCTGTCAATTACAGGTGGGCAACCTTGTAGAAACTAGAAAATTAGTTTTATTGAAATAAATTAGGACTTTCAAACCCAGAAGAAACAAATTACTTCATCTCCTGTCACCCCCTTTCTAATTTTACCTGTCTATTACTTAAGTCAATCTCAAATTAAGAGAACGATAGCAGTAAAATAACTATAGCGAAACTAGAAAATTTTAACACACATCCTAATCATTTCACTTAAGGAGTTTCTGAAAATGAAAAACCTATTAATTATCCTTTTAACTTTTCTTAGCATATCAATTCAAGCACAAATTGATATCGGAATTATCGGCGGAATTAACCTGTCCAGTTCAATTTCAGAAAACATTGATATAACAAATACAAAAGGAGAAACAGAATATGGGATTGGTGCTGTTGTAGATATCGGTTTATTCGACAATCTCTCGGTTCAAATGGAACCAATGTATATTCAGAAGGGATCAAGTTTAACCCCTGATGAAACCAATTTTTCTGATTATACCATTATTGTATCTTACATCGAGCTGCCGGTTATTCTTAAATATGCTTACGGAAACATATTTAAACCATATGTTGTTGCTGGCGGTGCAACATCTCTCAAATTGTCTTCTGAAATGGAGACCGAAGTGAATGAGGTTAAATTCTCAGGCAATTTAGATGATGTAGTTAACAAAATAGAATACTCATTAACATTTGGCGGTGGAATAGAATTCAATTTAAATTCCGTTACAATTTTTTTCGAGGGAAGATATTCTTTTTCCTTGGGTAATCAGATAAAAGCCGGCGAATATACTATTCAAGCGGGACAATATTCACTTACGGGGGAAGTGGAAGATGATTCCTCATATAAAAATAAGGGAATACAAATATTCGGCGGTGTTACCATTCCACTATCGGTTCTGTAATGATTATTAAAATTCAAAATTATAACGAATGATCTTAATTAGTTTCATTAGAATGAATATGAAATCCCAATACAAACTACTTTCAATAATTTCAGATGTTCTTATAATTTCATTTTCAAGATGTACTGAAAACCAAACCACACCGGAACCTGGAAACGGGAAATATGTTGAACTAAATTCTCTTCTTCGAATTGGTTCTACGCCGGGTGCTACACTTGCAATCATAAGGAATTTTCAAATTGATACCATCATTACCTACGGATCCAAAAATTTTTCCACGCAAGATCCTGTTACGCGTCAGACAATGTTTCAGGCTGCCTCTATCAGCAAACCGGTAACAGCATTCGCTGTTATGAAAATGGTGCAGGATGGATTGATATCTCTTGATGAAAATGTAAATGATAAACTTACATCCTGGCAGGTTCCCGAAAATACGTTTACAGTGATAGAGAAAGTTACGGTTAAACATCTTCTCTCTCACAGGGCAGGTATGCCGCAGGGAGGGAAAATTGGTGTTTTACCGGGAGATACATATCCATCTCTACTTCAAATATTAAACGGTGAGGGTGATTATCTTTTATGTGAGCCTCAATCAATACCGGGAACAAATTTTCTTTATTCCAATGAGGGATATTGCGTGATTCAACAGCTTATTATAGATGTTACCGGCCAATCGTTTGAAGAGTATTTATACAATACAGCTTTAGCACCACTGAGAATGACCAGCTCAACATTCGAGCAGCATCTTTCCGCCGAATTCCAAACACGTACGGTTACAGGTCATTTTGGTGGATACACACCTATGCTATACGGATATCAATTGCATCCAAAACTAGCTGCACGCGGCTTATGGTCTACATCTGAAGATCTCGCAAAATTTATGATAGAATTTTTGCAATCAGTAAAAGGTGAATCGAATATAGTATTGAATCAAAATATAATTACACAAATGGTAGAACCGATTACTCATTATACTGATCACCTGGATTACGGCATGGGCATGGGTATAGCTTATTTTGGAGGTGAAACTTATTACTGGCACTCCGGCGGTTTCGATGGAACTCATTGCGTAATGTATGGTCATGAATCAGCAGGAGTCGGATTGGTTTTGATGACTAACTATTGCGATTTGGATCCCTGGGATCCTGTAATAGAACTAATAGTCAGAATTGAAAACTGGCCGGGATTTGAAGAAGAATAAATAGTACATGTTAGATAAAGTTTTTCATGATTTCAATATTAATTCAGCAGAGTCAAGGCAAACCATGATAATTGTAATCATCCAAAAATAATAAAGGAATTATCCCATGTTTCGAATGATAATTTATATGTTCTTTCTTTCAGTAATAATATTGAGCTGTAATGATAACGGTGTAAAAAGTAATGATGAACCAACGATTCAGAATATTGTATTCAATCAAATTAATTCATCTTCTCCCGATACAATCAAAGCCCTGGAAAGTTTGAAAAAAGAAGGTGATCTTTT
>JASFSF010000028.1:0-12827 GCA_050114555.1 Ignavibacteria bacterium | reverse complement strand
TGTAGAGAGTAAGCAAGCAGTTTATTTACCAGTCCTATTCCCCTTCCTTCCTGCCTCATATACAGCACTACACCTCTTCCTTCATTTTCTATTGTTTTCAGTGCCTGATGTAATTGATCACCACAGTCACACCTTTTTGAACCGAAAACATCACCGGTTAAACACTCTGAGTGCACTCTGACCATAATTGGTTCATCCACAGAAATATCACCTTTAACAATTACGACCGGGTTATCATTTTCATTTAACAAATTCTGATAGAGATGCAGTCTGAAATTACCGTAATCGCTGGGCATATCAACTTCGACTAATTTTTTAATCAGCTTTTCACTTCGTCTTCGGTATTCTATTAAAGCAGCAATGGTAATTATTTTTAAATTGTGCTTTTGTGCAAACTTTTGAAGTTGCGGAACTCTTGCCATATTTCCATCATCGTCCAGAATTTCACAAAGTACGCTCGCAGGTTTTAAGCCTGCCAGTCTTGCCAGATCAACTGCAGCTTCGGTATGACCAGCTCTTTTGAGAACCCCACCATTTCTTGCAACAAGTGGAAATATATGTCCGGGTCTGGCAAAATCATCAGCTTTATTATCTCTATTAATAACAGCTTGAACAGTATTTGCACGATCGAATGCAGATATGCCTGTCGTCGTACCTTTTTTATAATCTATCGTAACAGTGAATGGAGTTTCATGCAGCGCCGTGTTTTTTTCAACCATGAATTCAAGATCAAGTTCTTTAGCTCTATCCCGTGTTATTGAGATACACAACAAACCCCGGGCTTCCCGGGTTATGAAATTCACATCTTCGGGTCTAACCTTTTCAGCAGCCATAATGAGATCGCCCTCATTTTCACGGTCTTCATCATCAACTACTATGACCATTCTTCCTTTGCGGATATCTTCCAATGCTTCCTCTATCGTGTTGCAGCTGTTCGATAGTTCTTGGTCTTTATTATTATCCATTTTAATATCCTAATTGTTTAAACCAGTTTTCGGTGAACTTTCCGTCGACATTATCTTTCGACAGTAATTTTTCTACAAATTTTGCCATAACATCTGTTTCGATGTTAACTTTTGATCCAACCTTTTTATTTTTCAAAATAGTTTTTGACCATGTGTGCGGAATAATCGAAATTCCAATAGTTGAATTTTTAATCGTAGCAATTGTTAGACTAATTCCATCTATCGCAATTGATCCTTCCTCAATTAAATATTTGTTAAGATGTTCCGGAATTAATACTTCAATAAAATAATTGTCTCCAAGTTTTTCAATTTTTGCGATTGTCCCAATACCGTTTACATGCCCCTGAACTAAATGTCCGCCCAGCCTGTCCATCAACCTTACAGATCTTTCAAGATTGAGTTCTTCATTTTCACGAACAGATTGAATTGTTGACTTCTTCAATGTTTCGCCAACAGCATCAACCGAAAATTCCTCAGCATCAACACTAACGGCCGTTAAGCAAACACCATTAACAGCTATCGAATCATCAATCTTGAGATCATCCATAATTTTTGACGCACGAATTGTCAGTTTTAAACCACCTGCTATTGGTTTTATTCTTTTGATTATTCCGGTTTCTTCAATCAATCCTGTAAACATAGTGTTGTCATACTCTTTCATAAATAATTTTCAAATCCTTACCTAATTTTTCTGCGCTTTTCATTTTAAGATTAATAGTTTTACTTAATGAAACCGAGTCCAGGCCCTTGCCAAAAATTTTGGGGGATTGTAGCACTACCAGTTCATCAAATAATTCCTGCTCAATAAACTGTGAAAATACCTGTCTGCCGCCTTCTACTAAAACCGAAGAAATGTTATTGCTTCCCAATTGTTTTAGTAACTCATTCACATCTATATTCTTTTTTCCGTTTACTTGAAATTCAATAATCTTAACACCTTTTTGCTTGAGCAAATTTTTCTTATCAGCATTTGAATCATTACCTGTGACAATCCAGGTTTTTTCAGGTTCATCATTCTTAATAACTCTTGCCGATTCCGGCATTGAAAGTTTTCCATCTAAAATAATTCTAATTGGATTTCTTCCTTCGATATGCCTTACAGTCAACATCGGGTCATCAACAATTACGCTATTTGCACCTACTAAAACTGCGTCAAATATTCCTCTCTGTCTATGTACAAATTCTCCCGCTTCATTACCGGTAATCCAGCTTTGCTTTCCGTTAACTTCGGTAATTTTTCCATCTGCAGTTTGAGCAACCTTTACTGTAACATAAGGTTTTTTGGCTTTTACATATTTAAAAAATATTCGGTTCAATTCTTTTCCCCGCTCCTCTTCAATTCCGTTAATGACTTCAATTCCTGATTTCCTTAACTGTTCAATTCCCTTTCCGTTTACATCCGGATTAGGATCGATGTTGCTGATTATAACTTTAGAAATTTTTTGTTTGATGATTTCAGGTACACAAGGCGGAGTTTTTTTATTAGTATGAGAGCATGGTTCCAGGTTACAGTATAGTGTTGAGCCTTCAGGTGATGTTATACAATTTTTGAACGCATTTATTTCTGCATGTGATTTACCGAATTCTTCATGCCAACCCTCCCCGATAATATTGTCCTCTTTAACAACAACACATCCAACCAGCGGATTTGGACTAACCTTTCCAATTCCTTTTTTTGCAAGTTCAAAACACCTATTAATGTATTTGTCGTCCATTGGTATGTAGGTGATCTTAATTTTCTATCTGCAAAGATCCCGGTGTTATTTTTCAGAATAATATTTGTCTGATGTTCACATTTCCGGGATCATCAATTTCATTCAAAAATAGTTGATAAACGGCCATTATCCACATTTCACAACTAACAATAATGAATGAATTTCACCTTTTAAAAATACAACTATTTAGTATAGGAAGGAACAAAAATCGTCCATTATGAATTGAAATCGCATTTTTTAATCAAAAAGAAGAAAAATTTTAATTTCGGTATCCAAAGTGTTGTTAAAAAGTTAACAATTTATTCGCATAATCAATCAGAATTGAACAGATCCAATCATCTATGAATATTTTATCTAACCAGAAATCACATTTTTCGGATTTCCATCCAGGTAAGCCTTAAGATTTTCAACAGCAATATTCATTAATCTTTGTCGTGCTGATTTTGTAGCCCAGGCAATGTGAGGTGTGATTATACAATTCTTTGCCGATAAAAGCGGATTGATTTCATCCGGTGGTTCTTTAGATAAGACATCAAGAGCTGCACCTGCAATTCTATCATTGTTTAATGCCGATGCTAAATCACGTTCTTTTATTAGTTGTCCCCTACTCGTATTAATTATGAATGCACTTTTTTTCATCAGATTAATTTTATCAGCATTGACAAATTCTTTGTTTTCATCTGTGAGCGGGCAATGTAAAGATATTACATCACTCTCTTTAAATATCTTATCCTGATCGACCATTGTAATCAAATCGGGAATTGAAACCGGGGTTGCTGGGTCGTTGGCAAGAACTCTCATACTAAAAGCTCTTCCCAGGTTTGCAACTGCACTACCTATTCTTCCCAGACCAATTATTCCAAGTGTTAATCCTTTTAGTTCAACAAGTGGTTTTTTCCAGTAACACCAGTCTTCAGACTTATTCCATTCCCCATTCCGTGTTGATTCAGAATGAAGACCGACATTTTGTGTTAATTCCAGAAGCAAGGCAAAGACCATTTGAGCAACTGAGTTTGTTCCGTAAGTTGGAATATTTGTAACAACTATATTTTTATTTTTTACAGCTTCGATATCAACAACATTATAACCGGTTGCGAGCACCCCAATATATTTTAGCTTCGGGAGCTCATTCAGAATTTCTTTTGTTATCTCAACTTTATTAATAACGATTACATCAGCATCTTTCGCACGTTTGATTACTTTCTCTTTGGATGTTCTATCATATGAAATAAAGGTTCCTAATGATTCAAATCCTTCCCAGCTTAAATCTCCGGGATTAAGTGTGTAACCGTCTAGTGCTACAATGTCCATTTTATTTGTAAATAGTTTTTAATTTAATTACTTAAAGTCTGCCAGCCTCTTTTATTCAACTCCCACATTATGAAGATAAATGCAGCGACTGCTAATGTTAATAGAACAGTTCCAAAAATTATTTCTCCTAAAATAATTTTTCCTACACCAAATAGCGTTGAGTATATCATTACAATTCCGGCCAGCCAATCGAGAATACTCCACATCAAACCGGTATCAGTTTTAACATCCGGTGCTAAGGCTGATATTGGTTTCCAGAGGATTCCTCCAGGTCTTGTTTTTCTGAAGAAGGTCATCAGTGTCTGCTCCCTTTCAGGTTTAGTTAGAAATGTAACAGCAATCCAAATAACTGAACTACAAACAACCGTTATTAACATCACTTCTGCAAAAATTTCAGGATTTGTTGTATCCATGCCTAAAAATGATTGTAAAAAAATTGAGATAACAAAAGATGCACTCATAGCGGATATTTCAGACCAAGCATTGATTCTCCACCAGAACCATCTTAAAATATAAACAGCACCTGTGCCGGCACCGAGAGCTAACAAGAATTTCCAGGCTTCTGCAATGCTATCCATTTGCGATGTTACAATTGCACCTGTAATAATAAGAAACAGTGTCGTTAACCTGGCAATATTAATATAATGTTTCTGCGATGCATCTTTTTTAATAAACCGTTTGTAAAAATCGTTGACCAGGTAAGATGAACCCCAATTTAAATGTGTACTCACAGTTGACATATACGCTGCCGCAAATGCTGCGAGCATCAATCCTTTTATCCCGACAGGAAGATGATCTAACATAACAAGAATATATCCCATTTGTTTGTCCTCTAGTGCGGGATATAGAACAATACTAACAAGGGCTACTATTATCCAGGGCCACGGTCTTAAAGCATAATGTGCAATATTAAACCACAAAGTTGAAAGCAAAGAATGTTTTTCATCTTTAGCAGCAAACATTCTCTGAGCAACATAACCACCGCCGCCCGGTTCAGCGCCGGGATACCATGCAGCCCACCAGTTAACCGAAAGATAAACAAGAAATGCACTCACCGGCATCCAGGCCGATCCAATATCAGGGATGAAATTCAATATGCTATGTTCAGTTCCATAAACTCTGTTTAATCCTTCTTTGATACCGTCAATTCCTCCAACAGCATCGGTTGCAAAAAATGCAAGTAACAATGATCCAATCATTGCTATAATAAACTGAAGAAAATCTGTAACAACCACTCCCCATAATCCGCTTAGACTGCTGTACAACAATGTTATTAAAACACAAATTCCAAGAGCAATCCACGTTTCTACTCCGATTGTGAGTTCAATAATTTTAACAAATGCTAGCGTGACCCAGCCGAGAATTATTAAATTTATCGGGATTGCAAGATAGACTGCACGAAAGCCACGAAGTATAGCCGCTGCTTTACCCGAATATCTCAGCTCTGTAAATTCAACATCGGTAAGAACTTCTGCTCTTCTCCACAACTTTGCAAAGAAGAAAACGGTTAGCAGTCCGGACATTAACATATTCCACCATAACCAGTTACCTGCAATTCCATTATTAGCAACGAGTTCAGTAACAGCAAGAGGAGTATCGGCTGCGAATGTTGTTGCTACCATACTAGTGCCCGCAAGCCACCATGGAAGTCTTCTGCCTGAGGTAAAATATTCTGCTAAGCTGGAACTAGCTTTCTTTCTGTAATACAACCCGATCACTGTTGCAACCAGAAAATAAAAAAGGATAAACGACCAATCAATTAAACCAATACCGATAGTAAAACCTCTTTTGATTTTTTAAACAATGCGTAATTTAATAAATGATAGTTTTGGAAACATATCTTAAACTAACCTAAAATTCTTATTTTTATGCATGGATGAATCCGTCATAAATAAACTTCGGCGTGATGCATTAGATTTTTTTAGAGCCGGGATAGATGCTGCCACACCAAAAGAATTCATTCCTGAAAAAATTAATCTGGGGAACGAGATACTAACTGTTGAAGATATTGCCGGGAAAACCACATCATTCGATCTGAAGAATTACAACAGGCTCATAGTAATCGGAGCAGGTAAAGCAAGTACAGCAATGGCAAAGGAACTTGAGATCATCCTTGAAGATAGAATTACTGAAGGGCTGGTTGTTACAAAATATGATTTTGTTGATGGGTTAATGAAAATAAAACCACTTGAAGCTTCTCATCCATTACCGGACCTGAAGGGAGTTAAAGCCGCGAATGCGCTAATTAATTTATGTAAATCCGCCGGAGAAAATGATCTGGTAATTAATCTATTATCCGGTGGTTCATCCTCACTTCTTCCTTATCCTGCTGATAATATTTCATTGGAAGATAAGATTATAACTACTACGTTATTTTTAAAATCGGGTGCATCAATAAAGGAAATCAACACTATTCGCAAACACATATCGGGAATTAAAGGGGGGAGACTAGCTGAACACATTTATCCTGCAACATTAATCAATATTATCATTTCGGATGTAATTAATGATGATTTGGAAGTTATCGGTTCCGGAATGACCGTTCCCGATTCGAGTACTTTTAAAGACTGTGAGCAAATCATAGAAAAATATGAATTATCTGCTTTATTACCTTCAAGAGCCCTTGATCATATAAAAAACGGAATAGAAGGAATTGTAGAGGAAACACCAAAACCAGGAAACGGAATTTTTAATAGAGTTAATAGTTTTATCGTTTGTAATAATTTGAATGCTTTATCAGCTATAAAATCTTTAGCTGAAACCAAAGGTTATGAAACACGGATTGTGAATGCAGCACTAGATGGAGAAGCAAAACATTTAGGAAAAGATATTGTTAAGTCCATAAATCAGTTCACTTCAAATAAAAGTAATCCACGATGCTTATTATTTGGAGGAGAAAGCAGGGTAACTGTTAAAGGTATAGGACTTGGCGGGAGAAACCAGGAGTTATGTTTATCAGCAGCTATTGAATTAGATGGTAAAGAACATGTAGTTTTTTTAAGTGGCGGAACTGATGGGAATGATGGTCCAACTGATGCTGCCGGTGCAATATGTGATGGACAAACAATTCTCAGAGCTAATCAACTGGAAATGGATCCCCTAAAATTCCTCGATGATAATAATTCCTATAACTTCTTCAAGAAACTAAATGATCTGATAATTACCGGACCAACAAATACAAATGTGATGGATCTACAAATTATTCTTCAAATTTCGTAGGAATAACCCAAGACTTGTCCCTACCATCTAAACAAGAAGAATATTCCAATTATCCTTATAATTTTCTAAATCTGTAGGATTAATAGATGAATGAAATGATCTTGGATTTCTAGGTCGTATACCATTGTGTTTTTTTAACCAAGCTCTGTAATTCCGTACAAGCAGATTCTGTAATTCCCGCCAACTAAATAAAAAGAATTGATCTCTTCCATATTCATCCATTAGTATAAAAATACAAATCAAATTTGGATAAGGTTCCTTCTTTTTTGCCCCTAGCACTTGTTTTTTTCCTAATATATTTATCTTAACGATATTTCGTGCATCAAATTGCCAGGAACCCCCTCTAATTGTTTTTACTTGAACAGCTATTTTATTGCCTTTTTCGTCAGATGCTAGAATATCATAGTGCTGTACGTTTCCAGAAAATGTTGCTGCAACAAATCCTCTGCGGCAAAGTTCAGCAGCAGCAAGATATTCACCAACTTGTTTAGCAAGTTGCATACTTTGTCCAGATGCCAAACAATCATCCTTTCGATAATAATTATTCAACAAACATATTTAGGTACAATCTGCGACTTGTTCCTACAACTTACCAACTACCATCCTCCCCCACCTCCACCGCCTCCACCCCCGCCGGAGAAACCTCCACCACCGCCACCAGATGATGATCCCGGTGCCGTGGATGAAGAAGAGATTGCAGATGAGAATCCTGATGAAAGTGAAGATGTAAATCCTGCAGCTCCAACTGTACTCCACATAGTGCCGGTGTACCAGCCTGGAGAATAATCTTTTCCACCTTCTCCCGCCGCCGATAAAATATCTGAGAACTTTTCACTCCATTCATTTTCGACATTTACTGCTAAAGCATATGGAAGAAATTTTTCAAATAGTTCAGGTGTTTTTACAGGGCTGTACGATTCCAACCTATCCTGCTCAGCGGTTGAGAGATATATTTTAAAGCCCTCAATTCCATCCATAATTTTTCTACCCAGGAGTGTTGGAGCTTTAAGCAAATGGTAGAAGAATACATTTATCAGTGCAATCAATCCTATAACTAAAATAATCAACGGTGAACCTGTTTCTGAAAGAAGAAAGAATCCTACAAACTCACCAATAACAAAAGGAATAGAAAACAGCGTAATAAAAATTGCTCCGCCTATTCCCGCTGCTCTTGCTTTTCTTTTATGGATAACTCCACGCCATGCTTTAAACACTGTAAACATTAATACAGCAACTCCTATACTCCAGATTGATATCCACATCAATCCAAACACCTGTTCGAAAGAACCAAACAAAGCAGTAATTATCAACACGAGTACCGATAAAATCAAACCAACAATAAAATATTTTTTATTTGTAATGAAATACATCTTTTCAAAACTATTTTTAAGTGAAGCTTTCGCAGCGTTGATTGTACTCTTAATCTTTTTATGATTTTTTTGCTTGAGTTCTATCTGCTGTTTTGTTTTACTATCACCGGATGCCGTTATAAACTTTAATTTTGATAAAATCTTTTTCTCTTCCGGAGATATGTTTTTAGTGCTGCCATTACTTATGAGAGTATAATCGCCTTTATCATCTTCATCGATAGTTATATAACCTTTAACAGCAAGATCAATAACAGCCGCAGAGAACACTTTATCGTCAAATCCCATTTCATAAATAAACCTGACTGCAGCAGGTGATAAATCCTTTGGAGGTTCGTAGAGAGGAATTATCACACCTTTCTTTGGATCAACTCCGACTCTGTACCAAACAAACAAGTAATAGAATAAAATTAAAATTGCTCCTATTAAGCCGACTATTATTGATGTATTATCCTTAATGAAGTAAGAAAGTTTTTCGGAAGTTGTTGGTTCATGAACAAATCCTTTTGGCCATTGAACCACAATTGTTAATCCTTCCCTCGGATATATTTCTTGTGTAGTTGTAAATTCAACAACTCCCCTGCCGGAATTAAGGACTCTGAAATTCTTGTCTCTCGATCCATATCCACCTGTATATCCGAACGTGTTAATATCACTGTTAAAGATTCCAGCAGGTAATTTTATTATTGCCGAAGCATGTTCAATAATAAAATCCCATCCGTTCCCGGTAACATTCCAGTACAGTTCATCAAAATTTTCAAAATATCCAATTTGCCTGTTCGTCGTGTACTTAATTTTATAAGTATAATCTCCCGGTCTTAAAAAAACATTGCTTTTCCCTACATAAACACGCGTTCCATTTGAAAGACCTTCTGTATGGTAACCTTCAGAAACGCCGTCCCTGAATACTTCCAATACCTGGAATTTTATTGAAATATTATTACCATAATCGTCTTCGTATTCCGTTGGGAAATCCCTGTAAATACCTCTCTTAATCTTGTTTCCTTCGGAGTGAACCTTAATGGTCTCGGTAACGATCATCGATGCATCTTCATTTACAATAATCTCACTGTCAAAAGAAATGATTCTCTCGCGATTATTTAATTGTGCAGTAGCATCATAGAAACAAACTGCACAAATCATTAAGAGAAGTATTGAAATTTTTATGAGTTTTGATTTTATCATAATTCTACTTCCGGTGTTTTTCTTTCGGTTGCCAATGTTATCTCAAAATAAACTTTTTGTTTAAAGTTGAATATACCTGCAATTAGATTAGCCGGAAAAGATTCAACTCGAATATTATATCTTCTTACCGTACCGTTGTAATAGCGTCTTGCATATTGTATCTGGTCCTCTATTTCAACAAGTTGATTCTGCAGGTCAAGAAAGTTTTCATTTGCTTTCAGATCGGGATAATTTTCCACAACTGCGAATAAATTTTTTAACATACCTGAAAGATCAGCTTCTGCAACCGATTTCTCTTTGATATCATTAATATCAACAGTTTTCGCTCTTTTGGAAGTTATTTCATTAAGTAGATTTCTTTCGTGTGAGCTGTATCCCTCTACGGTTGTAACGAGATTAGGAATTAAGTTGTGCCGCCTCTTTAACTGAACATCAATTCCGCTCCAGGCTTCTCTTATTAAATTTTTATCACGGATGAATAGATTGTATGTGATAATTGCCCAGAGAAGTAAAACCGCCCCAATTACTATTAATATATAAATCAATTTAGTACTCTGATTAGTTAATAAAATGACTTTAAAGCATTCTCAACGTTGAATTGGTATTACTGTCTTATTAAAATTCACGAAGTTGAAGATTATAAACAAGAGAAAATGTGAAATCGCAAGAAGTAACTAATGTGTGATCGTTGTAAAAATTAAGAAAGTTTCTATAAAAACATCAGAATTGAACACTTGTAATAAAATTATCTTATTAATTATAAACTTAACTAATTATTCAATATTGTTATTATACGCATTGATAAAATCTATATCTGGATCCAATTTGCTCAGAACCAAATATTTTTGAAAATATTTCGTTTTTTCATCAGTTGTAAGAATATCGGAACACTTCGTTAGCATAGCCTTATATAACTCAGCATAATATGGATAATCTCTTATCTCCCATTCTAAATCATGTTTGATATGCTCTTCAAAAGTTATTTTCACTCCATTATACATATAAATTGCATGGCTCAATTGTTCCTTCTCAAGTTTTTCAAAATATTGATCAAGTTTTGTTTCGACGTAGAATTCAGTTAATAAGCTATCTCCAAGTAAAATTTCTTTATTAAATTTTTTAAATCTTGCAAACCAATAAATAGTTTCGAGATCCGACGTATTATATTCATAGGAATTCTTTATAATTTCATATGCAGTTGATAGTCTGTTGGAGTTCAAATAAATGTATAGCAATTTATTATAACTCCCTTTTTGGTAAGGATTAGCTTTGATAGAAAGATTCAATTGTTTTATGGCTTCGGAGGTATCATTTAGACACAAATATACATCGGCGATATCATACAACACTTTTGGATTCATAGCTTTTTTAAGAGACTTTTGATACCATTGCAATGCATCTTTAAAATTCCCAGTTTTTTTGTAAATTTCTGCAATATCATCCTCCCACACATTCAAATTTAATTCATCAACTGAGATAAGATAATTATAATGATATAAAGCTTGTTCAAAATTTCCAGCATATTCATACTCAGAAGCAAGATGCATATGAACTCGCCAATTTGTTGGATCCAATTCAAAAATTTCTTCTAAAATCTTTATTTGCTTATCATAATCTTTTTCTTCTTCATATCGATAGAATAACATATTTATTTTATCCTCATTTTTGTCAACCGATTCATTTAAAGGTAAGTAAAACAAATCTACACTGGCATCAAGATTATTCAGCATAATAGGTTCCTGAACTAAGTTATATTTGGCCATTGAATAATTAATGGTTTTACGATATATATCATTATATAACTCAGATTCATCAATTACATGATTTAAATCAAAATCATTTTGTGACTTGATAGAATTGATCAAAAAATGAGTAAAAACACCATTATTAAATTCATCACTCTCATATGAAACTTGATCAGATTTACTTGCTGCCAACAAACAAACACCTCTTTTAGGAAGTTCCCTAATAATATCTTGCGAAAAATCATCTTTAATTATACCTCCTTTTACACCAGGGGCTAAAAATCCTTTTTGTTTAGCGGCACCCCCACTAAAGCAGCAATCAAGAAAGAGTATTATTTTTTTAGATTTAAGATTTCTTATCCAATAGGCAAATACATCATCAGAGATAATCGTAGAAAAATCAGATTTATCAAAATTATAGGTGACTAAATATTCGTCCATTCCGTCATCTTCATCATTATCATAATCAAAATATTGTGTGCCGTGCCCGCTGAAGAATATTACAACTAAGGTATTTGTATCTGCAGATGATTGCAACCACCCTTCAATGTTACGTCGAATATTTTCTCGAGTGGCATCAGCATTCAATAAGACTTTAACATTTTCTTCTTTAAATCTCCCGAAATTAATAAGTTGTTCTGCAAAATCTTCAGCATCCTTGTCGGCATAATTTAAATTATTTTCTGCGTCAGAATAATTCGAAATGCCAATTACCAAGGCTAGTCTATTTTCGATAGGTAGAAAATTATTCGATTGAGCAACAATTAGTGCATATAAACCAAATACAAGTATTACAATTGTTTTTTTCATAATGAACCCTCGTTACTATTCAAAATCATTCGTTAGGTTAAAATAGTTTCTTAGTAATAATAGAACATAATAATAACTTCTGTCCCTGAATCAATATTTATAATAAAAGTTATCCTCTTTTACTTTGTTAAAGACGGATATGTTCCTAACCTCACATTCATCAATTCAAAACTCAATATAAATTAATTAACTTACCTATACATCCATCACGCGCTTACATTCAGTTCCAACACTTCCCTTTCTGCAAGCATGGGAGATCATAAACTCTGCAGAGTGTTTTGCCTGAATTTCTAGTGCATTCTTCAAATGAGCAGCACAAGAATCTTTTATTGTGGCTATTATTGCTTTCCTTGCAGATTCCATTCCGGGATTATCAGGCGGCTGTAGTTTTATATCAAATGAGATATCCTTAATCGCATTTTCATTTACATTCCTTTTTTTAATACCACCACCTTTGCCACTAACTAAATTCCACACTGCTTGCAGAACATCATTCATCGATCCTGCAAA
>JASFSF010000027.1:0-13269 GCA_050114555.1 Ignavibacteria bacterium | reverse complement strand
GCTCGGCTTCTTCTTTCATATAGAATGCACCTATAGGTTTTGTCGGTTCATTAAATGCGGGATCATCTATGTCAACTAAAACCTGAGTTACAAGTGTCACTACATTCTTGCGTATTTTTTTTTCTGCAAAAATGTTACGCATCTGCCGTTCAATCATGTAACCGATTCCGCCCTGTGAGTCTGCGACACAAATATCCAGCGGCATTCGCGGTATTTTATAAGTGTTGTAACCGGCATCATTACGAAGCATAATATTACCAACCTGAGGTCCGTTGCCATGAGTTATAACAATATTATAATCATCTTCAATTAGCTTTAGCAAATGAATACAGGTATTGTAGGTATGGATTTCCTGCTGATCGATCGTACCGATTTCATTGCCTCTTGCAAGAGCATTACCACCAAAAGCAACAACAGCTAATTTCTTTTTCAAATTCTATTTCTCGGCAAATGTGCAATAAATTTTAAAAGAGAACATCAACTTAAAAACCTCCAAGAAGAAAAAAAACTCTTTCCAGGTTATAAATTATCAAGCATTACATCAATATCTTGTAGTGAGATTAAAGTATATTTCTTATTTTTCCCGGTAAATTGAAGGCTAAATTGAGATGGTCTCGAAGAATAATTTCGATCAAAAGGAATTATTAAAACCCGACAACATGTTAAGATTATATGCCAGCGGCGCGTTCCCTATGGCAGATGATAAAGTAGGTACCATAAACTGGTATATGCCCGAGACAAGGACTATAATCCCTTTGGATAATTATAATATTCCGAGGTCAGCAAAGAAAGCTATTGAGAAAAAGAAATTTGAAATTAGAATGGATACTGATTTTGCAGGTGTTGTTAAAGGCTGTTCTGATAGAAATGAAACCTGGATATCTGAAGAACTAATTAAGGCTTATAAACGGCTGAAGATAAGGGGATACGTACATACTGTTGAGACCTGGTTTGATGGAGAAATGGTTGGAGGTCTTTACGGAATTACTTTCCGCGGTGCGTTTTTCGGTGAGTCTATGTTTTCAAAAGTATCCGAAGCATCAAAAGCAGCACTTATTGCATTAATAAAACACCTTAAGGAGAAAGACTATCTTATTCTCGATGTTCAATACATGACAGAACACTTCCGGATGTTTGGAGCAGTTGAAATCTCGTTCGATGAATACAGCAAAATGCTTTATCAGGCCTACTCACGGGGATGTGAATTCTAATTGATTAGAACTCGCTGCGGATTAATTGCTTTTAACTAATATTAGTTCATTTTGTGGATCTGTGATAAACTCGCAACCATCTTTTGTTACATAGACTTCTTCTTCAATGGTAGACACACCATATCCTTCAACGGGCAATCTTGGCTCTATTGTATAAACCTGCCCTTCCTCTAATTCCATAAATGGTGCATTTCCGTATCGTTCCCAGGACGGGAACAATCCTCCGACACCATCATGTGCAGATTTTCCCAATTGGTGTCCAAGACCGTGTGGATATTCAGGATAACCTTTTCTCGTTATGTATGATCTTGCAATTTTATCCATATCAACACCTTTTAAACCGGGTTTAATTTTTTCAGCCACCATTTTTATTGAATCCCTGATCACCTCAAATCCTTTTTGCACTGCTTCCGGGGCTGTATCTTCATTATCATTTAAAACATACCAGGTTCTTTGAATGTCCGAGCAATAACCTTTGTAATTAATACCAAAGTCCATGTTTATCATAGTCCCCTTTTGAATCACCTTATCTGTCGGTCCTGAATGAGGTCCGGCAGGATCGGGTCCGGCAAACACAGCCGGACAGTGGGTTTCTTCCCAGGCAAGTCCAAAGCCTCTCTCTTCAGCAGTTTTTTTAACGAATGCTGCAACGTCCAGTTCTGTTAATCCAGGCTTTATGAAGGTAGTTGTTTCATCAAATATTTTAAGAGTTTGTGCAGCAGCTTCTTTCATCAGGTTAAGTTCTGTTTTTGATTTTCGACCTCTAAGTGCTGAAATAATTTCCTCGGAACTTATCAACCGATCTTTATATGGTGTTCCTTGTAAATGATCAAGGAGAACCATGTACAGTCCGTAAGTTAAACCATCTGCCAACACAGAGTTTTTTGAATAGTTAATAGCAATTTTTTGAGGGTCCTTATTATTCAGGTAATCAATTAAGGGCTCTTTAATTGATTTCAGGTATCCTGTTACGTTTTTATATAATCCGGCTTTTACAAAATTTCCTTCTTCCATATCACCAACAATAGCAGTTGTATCCCCATCTTTGTTGATAAAAAAGGCAGCCTGCCATGTGGAATTAGTCCCAACAATCATATCCATTGCCGCATCGTGATTAATAGAACTCTCTCTTACGAATGTCAGCCACATATCTATATTTTTTTCATTAAGTATGTTTATTGCCTGTTCAATCTTTTCTTTGAAAATTTTGTTATCCATTTATAACCTCTGGAAGAATAATTTTATAGTTCTGAAATCAAATTTATCAAATATCAAAGGAAGTTACTATTATTAAAAATTAGCGTTTGTATCAATAACTTATCTAACCAGTACTGTCACACTTAAAATATTAGTTGACAATACGTTTAAATTTTAGGAAGTTACAAAACCATTATGCCGCTAAAATTGGCTTGCTATTTACTTATCCGGATTTCAACCTGCCTCTGTAACAATTCCTGTTACAATAAGTTCATAATTTCGATTATACCCTCTTTAATCCGCAAGTGTTAGATTATTTTGAAGAAAATCATCCCCTATGTGATGAGAATTATATAAAAAGTTAATACTCACAGGAGGTATTTAATGTCAGAGTACGCAAAAAGTTTAATTTCTGAAGTAAAGGCTAAACATCCGGCACAACCCGAGTTTCACCAGGCGGTTGCCGAGGTTGCAGAGTCTTTATCTTTGGTTTTGGAAAAACATCCGGAATATCGTTCGGCAAAAATTCTTGAAAGAATAATTGAACCGGAAAGAGTGATAATTTTCAGAGTTCCCTGGGTTGATGATCAGGGTGAAGTTAACGTAAACATTGGCTACCGTATTGAAATGAACAGCGCTATTGGTCCTTACAAAGGCGGTTTACGTTTCCATCCTTCGGTAAACCTTGGCATTCTTAAATTCCTTGCTTTCGAGCAGGTATTTAAAAACAGTCTTACAACCCTTCCGATGGGCGGCGGTAAAGGCGGTTCAGACTTCGATCCCAAAGGCAAAAGCGATCTTAAAATCATGAGATTCTGCCAGGCGTTCATGAGCGAGTTATTCCGTCATATCGGACCGAACACAGACGTTCCTGCAGGTGACATTGGTGTTGGCGGAAGAGAAATTGGTTACCTCTTCGGGCAATACAAAAAGTTAAGAAATGAATTTACTGGTGTTCTTACAGGTAAAGGTTTGAACTGGGGCGGTTCGTTGATCAGACCTGAAGCAACTGGTTACGGTGCGGTATATTTTGCAGCCGAAATGCTGGCAACCAAAAACGAGACTTTAGAAGGAAAAACCTGTCTCGTTTCAGGTAGTGGAAACGTTGCACAATATACAACAGAAAAAGTTCTTCAGCTCGGCGGTAAAGTTGTTACACTTTCAGACTCAAACGGTTACATCTATGATGAAGAAGGTATCGATGAAGAAAAACTTAAATTTGTTATGGATCTGAAAAACGTTCGAAGAGGAAGAATTAAAGAATATACTGAAAAGTATAAAAAAGCAGTTTATACTCAGCTTAGTGCAGACCAGGAATTCAATCCTCTCTGGAATCACAAAGCCGAATGTGCTTTCCCAAGTGCAACTCAGAACGAAATCAATGATAAAGATGCACAGAACCTTATTAAGAATGGTGTTTATGTTGTTAGTGAAGGCGCTAATATGCCCACTACTATTGACGGGATTAAAATATTCTTGGATAACGAAATATTATACGGCCCGGGAAAAGCAGCTAATGCTGGTGGCGTTGCAGTTTCAGGTCTCGAAATGTCACAGAACAGTTTAAGAATGTCCTGGTCCCGGGAAGAGGTTGATGACAAGTTAAGAAACATTATGAAGAGTATTCATAAAACCTGTATTGACACAGCTGAAAGATTCGGCACACCTGGCAACTACGTTAACGGTGCAAATATAGGTGGCTTTCTGAAAGTTGCTGATACAATGCTGGATCAGGGAGTTGTTTAATATCTGAATCTTTAGAATGAAGTAATCCTTCTTATCCACTCGCTTCATTCGAAAATAAAGCGAAGCAGTTTTGTTCTTATCTGGCGCTGCTTCGCTTTTTTTATTAATTGGCTCATATAAGTTAGTTTAATTATTTTATAAAATAATTATTAACTTATTGAGCATGAATTCAACTATTGACATAAATCCACATCTAAAAACACTCCGATACGACAGCGGTTATTCCAGCCGGATGCAGGGTTTTCAGGACTTAATGCGCCTGAGAGTTAGAGATATCCTTCTCGTTTCCAGTCTATACGATCTTTATTTATTTGAAGAAGATGGTCGGCTTTATGAACTTCTTCGCAACGAATACCAGGGATTGAATCTTAGTCATTCTCCTGAATTAACGAGAGTATCAAGCGGTGGAGACGCAATAGAACTTGCTAAAAAAGAAAAAAGATTCGATCTTATAATTACCACCATGCATATCGAAGATATGCATGCAGTAAACTTTGCGAAGTTAGTCCGGCAATCCGAACTTAATATACCCGTAATTCTTCTTGCACATGATAATCGCGAGTTAAAATCCTTACTCGTTACACCCGAAAGGTATAATTTTGATAAAATTTTTATTTGGACAGGTGATTTTAGAATTCTTATTGGTATTACAAAGTATATTGAAGATCGTTTGAATATTGAGCACGACAGTAAGAGCATTGGTGTGCAGAATATAATTTTTATTGAAGATAATGTAAGGTACTATTCTTCCTTCCTTCCTATAATTTATACCGAGGTATTAAAGCAGTCCCAGCAACTAATAATGGAAGGAATGAACCTTACACATAAGTTTTTAAGAATGAGAGCCAGACCGAAGATACTTCTCTGTTCAACTTACGAAGAAGCATGGGATTATTACAAAAAGTATAAAGATCTTGTGCTGGGAATAATTTCGGATATATCATTTCCTCATAATAATGAAATTGACAGGAAAGCGGGAATAAAATTTGCCAGGGCAGTGAAAAAAGATCACGCAGATATTCCAATTCTTCTTACATCCGATAACCCCGCTAATGAAGAAATAGCTCATAAAGTGAAAACTTCATTCATACTTAAAGATTCTCCAACGCTGCTATATGATTTCAGAGATTTTCTTAGCACTCATTTTAGTTTTGGTGATTTTGTTTTCAGAACTCCCGATGGTAAGGAAGTTGCACGGGCATCAAATTTAAGAAGCCTTGAGAAAAAATTGAAAACTGTCCCATTGGAAAGTATAAGATTCCATGGAGAAAGAAATCACTTTTCCAACTGGCTGAAAGCGAGAACAGAATTTTGGTTGGCTCATCAACTCAGACCGAGGAAAATTTCGGATTATCCAAATGATGAAGCATTAAGACAGGACCTGATCGATTCGGTGCATAACTACATACTTTTAAGACATAGAGGATTAATTGCAGATTTCAGAAAGGAAAGATTTGATCCAACTGAAAGTATGGCAAGAATCGGCGGGGGATCTCTTGGCGGTAAGGCAAGAGGTCTTGGATTTGTTAATACACTGATCAATAATTATAACATCAGGGAACATTTTGAAAATGTAAAGATCTCTGTCCCCCCATCGGTAATTCTGGCTACAAATATATTTGATGAATTCCTTGAAATGAACAAACTGCGAATATTTGCTCTTGAATGTGAGAGTGATGAGGAAATAATCCAGAGATTTATTGAGGCACGACTCTTCCCCGAAGAAGCTTCGCATTACTTAACAGAGTTTCTTGACTTAATAGATTCGCCGCTCGCCGTGCGATCTTCCAGTCTTCTGGAAGACTCCCAGTATCATCCCTTTGCCGGAGTTTATGAAACTTATATGATTCCAAATAACAGCGATACGCTTGCAAAAAGATTGGAAGAACTTATAATAGCTATAAAGCGTGTATATGCCTCAACCTTCTTTCAAAAGGCAAAGAATTATATTAGGGTTACCTCTTATAGATCCGAAGAAGAAAAGATGGCTGTGGTGATTCAAAAAATGATCGGGATTACACACGGAAGCAAATTTTATCCGGATTTTAGCGGGGTTGCAAAATCATATAACTTTTATCCCCCACCGGGACAGGAATCATCAGATGGAATAATTTCTGTGGCGCTTGGATTAGGAAAGATAGTTGTTGAAGGCGGCAATACTGTACGGTTCAACCCAAAATACCCGGGTGATCTTATTCAGTTTTATTCTGTAGAAGAATCACTGAACAATTCCCAGAAAGGATTTTATGCTTTGCAGCTTGATGAGGATACAGATTTTGGTAATGTTGCAAAGGATATGTTGATAAAGTACAATGATCTGAGTGTTGCTGAAGAAGATGGTCCGTTAAAATTTGTAGGATCAACATACAGCGCAGATAACGATGCAATTTATGATGGTCTCTCACGCCAGGGTACTAGAGTGGTTACATTTGGACCGATATTAAGAAATAAACTTTTTCCACTACCGGAAATTGTAAATCTTTTACTGGATATCGGGACATGGGGGATGGGAACACCGGTGGAAATTGAATTTGCAGTCAAAATGAATGACCAAGCAAAAGATAAGAAGGAATTTGGATTACTTCAGATGCGGCCACTAGTTATTAGTCACGAAGAAGAACATTTGAAAATTGAAGATCATAGTGAAGATGAATTGATATGCAGGAGCAACCAGGTGTTGGGTAATGGAATTATCAGTGATATAAAAGATATTATTCTTGTTGATTACAACAAATTTGAGCGTGCAAAAAGCAGGGAAGTTGCGGCAGAGGTTGCAGCGTTTAACGGCAAACTTATTAATGATGATAAACCTTATTTGCTTATTGGTGTTGGAAGGTGGGGATCGCTCGATCCATGGCTTGGAATACCTGTTACCTGGGAACAAATAGCCGGGGCTAAAGCTATAATCGAAACGAATTTTAAAGAACTCTCGGTTGAACCTTCACAGGGATCTCACTTCTTTCAAAACATTACGTCTTTTATGGTTGGTTATTTCACTGTTAATTCACAATTAGGTAATGGATTTATTGATTGGGATTGGCTGCTGGCTAAGAAACCACATGCTCGAAAAGAATACACCAGGCATATCAGATTAAAAAAACCTATTCTTTTAAAAATGAACGGGCACGATAATAAAGGAATTATAATAAAGCCTGCACATTAATGTATCATACACTTTCAAATCAACATAAATTCAAAGAGGAGAAAATATCATGAAAATCGGTTTATTGACAGGTGTAGTTTTTGTGCTTCTGGTTGGATTAACCTTTGCTCAAAAAGATTACTCGTATCTTGACAACGAAAAAGGAACTTCGATGGAACCTATCCTTGCTGCCGCAAAACCACTGGTTGAGGAAATAGAAGATGGAGGATACGAAATTGTTAGAATGGAATATGATCTCGTTTTTGATGAGAAAAGTACATTTAGAAAATTGTATGATGGCTGGACGTATGGAATAGCGGCGTTCGGAGACTACAGGATTAAAGATATTGATGTTACAGTTTACAGGGAAAGCAGGGGAAGGTGGGAGATGGTTGAAGAAGATGCTGAAAATGACGATGTGGCAACGGTTTCAATTAAACCTCAACGGGATGAAGAATATAAAATTGTGATATCGGTATATAAATTTAATCCCGGTTACTCAGTTGGTCATTATGGCCTTATGATATTTCATGAGTAATTTGCAGCAATGGATGTTGATAGTTTTTAAACCTTAATCGGAACTTTTAGGAAGTAAGGTAGTAATACCGGTACTGCCAACATAATTTATGGAGGTTTATCATGCCGGTTATCAAATCACCCCAAGCTGATTTAAGAGCAAAGTATGCGATATATCTAAAAGTGAGTTTCATTTTCTCTATTCTGATTCTGATTGCAGCTTTTACATTCGCTCCTTTTCCAGTACCACAAAAACCAATCATAGATCCAGATCGAGACAGTATAATAGTGGTAACAATACCCACGGTTCAAAAAAAGAATCCCCCACCACTTAAACCACCAACTCCTATTTTAGCTACAACCGATGACATTATTGAAGATATAATACTTGATGACACTGAAATCAATTTTGATGATAAATTGTATAAACCACCCGATTTATTGGATAGAGATGAAGTTTACAAGGATGAACCATTTATTGAATGGGCTAGCCAAATGCCCGAACCGATAGGTGGCTTACAAGCCATCCGGGAAAAAGTTGAGTACACAACAATCGCCAGAAAGATTGGTTTAGAAGGAAAAGTTGTTATTGAGGCCTGGGTTGATGAGCTCGGGAATGTTAAGGACGCGATCATTGTTAGGGATATCGGCGGAGGGCTTGGTGAATCAGTGGTTAAAGCAATACTTAAAACAAAATTTATACCCGGAAAGCAAGGGAATACTCCCGTTAGAGTAAAAATGAAGATCCCGATTGTATTCAAATTAAGATAAATCGGTTGAGATAAAGGTTTTGTAAAAACAAAAAACGCAATTAATACCTTACTTTTTAGTAAAAAAAGTTTAAATTTAGGAAGAGGATAATTGTGCTAACAAAGCCATTGCCTATGAAGAAATTTTTACTTTTTCTTTTCATATTAGCCCTGATAAACACTCTCAGTTTTGCTCAAAATTATCGCCAGGTAAAGATTCAACTTACCGGTATTTCTGAGGTTGAAGCATTTTATTCGGCAGGGTATGATTTTGATCATCCTCACTTGACGAAGGACAACTCTCTTATTGTATTCGTTGACGAAGACGACTACGGCAAACTTACGCGATCGAATTACAATTTTGATGTATTGATTGATGATTGGAATGCTTATTACCACAACCTTCCTAAGTTATCCGGGAAAGTAAAACAGCAGGCTCTAATTAGAACCAAGAATAAATTTAATGTTTCAGGATTTGGATTCGGTTCAATGGGCGGGTTTTATACGTTTGAAGAAGTAATTGCCGAACTGGATTCTATGAAGGAATTGTTCCCCGGATTGATAACCGAAAAAGTAGAAATTGGATCGACTCTTGAAAATCGACCAATATATATGGTTAAGATTTCAAACAATCCTGAGATGGATGAGGATGAACCCGAGGTTCTTTACACAGCTCTTCAACATGCAAGGGAACCAGCCGGAATGATGCAGATGATTTATTATATGTATTATCTGCTTGAGAATTACGGCCTTGATCCGGAGGTTACGTATCTGGTTAACAACAGGGAAATGTATTTTATACCGGTTGTTAATCCTGATGGATACGAATACAATTGTAAGCTTTACCCGGATGGGGGTGGAATGTGGAAAAAGAACAGAAGCAGGAATGTGGATGGAACATATGGTGTCGATCTGGATAAAAATTTCGGTCCATATGTTTACTGGAATTCACCAAATGGCGGTTCAAGCAACAATCCGGAAAGTGATCTTTACAGGGGTATTGCACCTTTTTCAGAATCTGAAACTTCTGCAATTCGGAATTTCCTCTCCACACGAAATATGAAAAGCGCTATGAATTATCATGCTTATGGTAATTTGTTATTGTTCCCTCACGGTGTCCTTGATAATGAAACTTCTGATGCTTTAACATTCCGGGAATTTGCTGGAGATATGTCAGCACATAACAGCTATGTCTATGGAACTGAAAGGATTACTTCCGGTTTCTCAACGAGGGGAAATAGCAATGATTATTTTTACGATGGCGATACACTGTTAAATAAGGGCAAAATTCTGGCAATGACTATGGAAGTAGGGGACTATCTTGATGGATACTGGCCCTCACAAAGTAGAATCATTCAACTGGCAGAAGAAAGTGTTTTCCCCAACTTGTATTTTGCCAGGGTGGCAGGTGGATTTGTGGAAATTGACCATCTTAATTTTAATAAGCGGTTTTTTAAAGCAGGTGATGTTGTTGCAATGAATTCCACATTTAAAAACAAAGGACTGTCCGATATTAGTTCGATTGAAATCAAACTTAATTCGCTGAGTTCTTTTGTTTCTATTAATAATGGTAATGCAAGCATCAGTCAAATCAAGTCAAGAAATATATCCGGAGTAGGCTTATCTTTTATCTTTTCGATAGATGCTAATGCTCCCACTGAAGAAAAAATCGATTTGGAGTTTGTGATAAGTGCAGGGGGCAACATAATTAATAAGGATACTGTTTCATTATTTATTGGCACACCTGCTTTTGTATTTGTGGATACCACAAATAATCCAAACGATCTTTGGGAAATATCATCATCTGCTAATAACCAGATGTGGGAATCAACAACAGCCGATTATTACTCTCTTCCTAATAGTTATACAACCGGTAAAAAGGGTAACTACTCCAATGATGCAGTTGGAACGATGACAATGATCAGTTCCGTGGATTTAACTTCATTTAAAAACCCAAAACTTGTTTTTTGGTGTAAGTGGGATATTGAAGACAACTGGGATTACGGACAGGTAGCTGCTTCAACTGATGATGGTGATTCATGGATACCTCTTAAAGGTAAATATACAGAACTGGGAGAAGGTGATTTTCAACCTAATGGTGAACCGGTATATGATGGAATTCAGAATACCTGGGTAAGGGAAGAGGTAGATCTCGCTGGGTATGTCAGCAATAAATTTAAATTGAGGTTTAAATTAAGTTCTGACGGATCAATTTCTCGTGGTGGATGGTACCTGGATGATATCGGGATAATAGGTTATACGAGCATTCCTGTTGAAGTAACTTCATTCAGTGCTGAGGCGCGTATTGATGAAGTGATTTTAAAGTGGTCAACCTTATCCGAGCTGGATAATAAGGGATTTGAAATTGAACGGGCAACCGAAAATGATAAAGACAACTGGATTGTAGTTGGCTTTGTTGACGGAGCCGGAACTGTTACAGAAGAAAAGGAATATTTATTCGTTGACAGATCACCTGAAAGAGGAGTTGGTTTTTACCGTCTAAAACAATATGATCTGGATGGCACATTTAGAGTATTCAGTAAATTAAAGGTTGATTTTAGAGGCATAAAGAGTTATGATCTTGGACAAAATTTCCCGAATCCTTTCAATCCTACAACAACTATTACTTATTCGATACCGGTTGGCGGGCATGTGAGTTTAATAGTTTATAATTTGTTAGGTTCCGAAGTTATAAAACTGGTTGATGAACAACAGCAGGCAGGAACCCACTCGGTTCATTTTTCTACTGAAGAGCTTGGTGAAAACATTGGTTCAGGAATTTATTTTTATACTTTTAAGTCAGGTAGTTTTGCCGAGACGCGTAAAATGATAGTATTAAAGTAATTGTAAATACTTTTAAAGTCTGCGTAAGAATCCACGCTATTCATTTAATAACACTTTAATCTAATTTAAATAATAAATTAAGATCTCCCATACCTTCAATTATGTAATCAGGATTTAATTGCCTTAACTTTTTTTCAGACCTGTATCCGTAAGTTACTGCACATGTCATAGCACCGGCATTTTTCCCGCAGTTGATATCGAGCTCGGTGTCGCCAACAATTAAAGTGCTGCAAATATCGACATAAATTTTTTTGCATATAAATTTCAGCGGTTCGCCCGATGGTTTGTATTTCATTCCATCTCTTCTTCCCATTATATAATCGAAACAAGTTCCGATTTCAAAATGATTCACAATTTTTTCTGCCTGATCTTGGGATTTAGTTGTCAGAAGCGATATTTTCATATTATCTTTTTTGCTGAGAGAGATTAAAGTGTTTGCAACATCAGGGTATAGTTCAGATTCATCGATAAAATCAAAGTAAACACTTTTATAAATTTTAATAAATTTATTAAAGTCCGGTACCTGTATATTAAACTGCTGAAAAATATCGAAGAAGTGTAATCCGATTGCATTTTTGAATTCATCTTCATCAATTTCGTAGTCAATATTTAATATGTTAAGAGTCTCAAATACAGCATTTAAAATTGTTTTATCGGATTTTACAAGTGTTCCATCCAGATCAAAACAAACATGATTAATTTTCAACCTTGTATAATCCTTTCGATTATTTGTTAATTTCTTACATTATATAAAGTTATGATAATATCACCAGCGTTAATAATTATGTTAAGCAATTAAAAAATTCAATTAATGCTTGATTTTGTATCTATAAATATTCATCTTTCGGCGAGAACTAAGATATTTCACTTCAATTGAATAATCTCAAGTTATAAAATAAGCTGTCCACCAGTAATATATGTTAATAAGTTTAGTACAAGTTTGCAGTTGTTGAAACTAATTTCTTTTAGAAAAGTATAAAATAAGCATTATATTATATTTTAATTAACAAACCTTATAATTCATTAAAGGAGTTACTTTTATGAAAAGACTAAATCTATTATTTGCATTTGCTCTTTTATTTACTTTCTTAGCAATGCATTCAACAGTTTTTGCGCAGAATGAACCGGTACTCTATTTTTGTGAAAAGTACGGAAGGAACGGTGAAGAAGGTGTAAGCGATAGGTTTACAACCGGTTATTTAACCGTTATGGTTAAAGCCGATTATGCACTTGATCTCGAGGACGTTGCAATACAGTTCGATAAATACAACTACAGAAGGGATGAATTTGAGTTCTATAAAAAGTTTTATTATGTGGTAGACCGGGATATGAAATATATCTACTTCGAACGTAACGATGAAAGTGATATGGAATTTGAAGATCCCGGATTTTACAGGGTGTTTTTGCTGGATGACAGGGATAGAACAGTAGCAAGCGCACTCATAGAAATCATTCCATAATTGAATTATTGAAAAAATAATATATTATTAGATAAGCGGCATGTAATGTGCCGCTTTTTTATTTAAGCCAATCTTTTTTATTATATTAATCACTAAAACAAAGCTATAATTGATATAAATCTTAATGAATCCTTTCGATGTAATCATCATAGGCGCGGGGCCAATAGGTTTAACCTGTGGAATTGAGGCAAGAAAAAGAAATAAAAATCATTTAGTAATAGAAAAAGGAAGCCTTGTTAACTCCCTCTTTCATTACCCTACCAACATGACTTTCTTCTCAACTTCAGACAGACTGGAAATAGGAGAGATTCCTTTTGTATCTCATGGTGACAAACCTACCAGAAGAGAATCTCTCGAATATTACAGGAGAGTTGTGGATGCTTGGGAGATAAATGTTAATACCT
>JASFSF010000026.1:0-13357 GCA_050114555.1 Ignavibacteria bacterium | reverse complement strand
CCCGCAGGAAATATTTCCGAAAAGTGGACAAATCATAAATTTAACATGAAGCTGGTAAATCCGGCCAACAAAAGAAAATTTGAAGTGATTGTTGTAGGAACCGGACTTGCAGGTGCATCTGCAGCGGCGAGTCTTGGAGCGCTCGGTTACAATGTAAAAGCGTTTACATATCACGATAGTGGTAGACGTGCTCACAGCATAGCAGCACAGGGAGGAATAAATGCCGCGAAAAATTATCAGAATGACGGCGATTCCGTTTACAGGTTGTTTTACGATACTGTTAAAGGTGGAGACTTTCGTGCGCGTGAAGCAAACGTTTACAGGTTAGCTGAGGTAAGCAATAATATTATCGATCAATGTGTCGCTCAGGGTGTTCCTTTCGCAAGAGAATACGGTGGACTTCTCGATAACAGATCTTTTGGTGGCGCACAGGTATCAAGAACATTTTATGCTCGAGGTCAGACGGGACAGCAACTATTACTCGGTGCCATCAGTGCTTTAAACATGCAGGTAGGTAAAGGAAGTGTTGATCTGATTACCCGCAGAGAAATGCTTGAACTTGTTGTTGATGGGGGAGTAGCAAAAGGAATCATTTGTAGAAATCTTGTTACCGGTGAAATCGAAAAATATTCGGCACATGCTGTTGTACTTGCAACGGGTGGTTACTCCAATGTGTTCTTCCTTTCAACTAATGCAATGAACTGCAATGCTACTGCAGCATGGCGCGCGCATAGAAAGGGTGCTGCGTTTGCAAATCCCTGTTATACACAAATTCACCCGACCTGTTTACCGTTGCATGGAGAAAGCCAATCAAAACTTGCATTAATGAGCGAGAGTTTGCGTAACGATGGAAGAATCTGGGTACCAAAGAAAAAAGCTGAGTCAAGGAGTGCAAACGATATACCTGAAAATGAGAGAGATTATTATCTCGAAAGGAAATACCCTTCATTCGGAAATCTTTCACCGCGTGATATTTCTTCTCGCAGCGCTAAAGAAGTCTGTGATGAAGGAAGAGGTGTTGATGGCGGTGAAGCTGTTTATCTTGATTTTTCCGATGCGATCAATCGGCTTGGTGAAAAGGTGATTGAGGAAAGATACGGAAACTTGTTCGAGATATATGAAACGATAACGGGAGAAAATCCATACAAAGTTCCGATGAAAATTTATCCGGCTCCTCATTACACAATGGGTGGTGTCTGGGTCGATTACAATCTGCAAAGTACTATTCCTGGTTTATTCGTACTTGGTGAAGCTAACTTCTCAGATCACGGTGCAAACAGACTGGGTGCAAGTGCTCTTATGCAGGGATTAGCTGATGGTTACTTTGTAGCACCATATACAGTGAGTAATTATCTCGCCAGTGATAAACCCGAAAAAGCCGATGTTGAAAGTGCTTCTTTTAAAGATGCAGAAAATGAATTGAATGAAAACATCAAAAAACTTCTTTCAATAAACGGAAGTAAAACCGTTGATGAGATTCATAAAAAGCTCGGCAGGATAATGTGGAACAAGGTTGGTATGGCTAGAAATGAAAAAGGATTGAAAGAAGCAATAAATGAAATAAAAGAACTTCGTGAAGAATTCTGGAAAGATGTTAAAGTTGTCGGTCAGGATAAAGATATCAACCAGACACTTGAAAGAGCCGGAAGAGTTGCCGATTATCTCGAACTCGGTGAATTGATGGCTGTTGATGCACTGGACCGGAATGAATCATGTGGAGGTCATTTCCGTGAAGAATTCCAGACAAACGAAGGCGAAGCATTACGTAACGATGAAGAATACACTTACGTATCTGCATGGGAATTTGATGAAGTCGGTAAATGGAATCTTCACAAGGAACCTCTTGAATTTGAAAATGTGAAATTAGCTACAAGGAGTTATAAGTAATGAGTAGCAATAATCTAAATTTAAAACTTAAAATCTGGAGACAGGAATCTCCAACGTCGGTTGGCAGCTTTGAAAAATTTAATGTATCTGTTTCTCCGGATGCATCTATACTTGAAATGCTGGATGAACTAAACGACAAACTCGAACGTGAAGGGAAATTACCAGTAGCATTTGAAAGTGATTGCCGGGAAGGAATATGTGGTACCTGCGGGTTGGTAATTAATGGACATCCACATGGAAAGGTTCCGAAGATAGCTACCTGCCAGCTTCATATGCGAAATTTTAAAGATGGCGAAACATTATACATCGAGCCTTTCAGGGCAAGAGCATTCCCCGTTTTAAAGGATTTGATTGTCGACCGTTCCGGGATGGATAAAGTTCTCCAAGCCGGTGGTTATATATCGATAAATACCGGTGGTGTTCCCGATGCTAACGAGATTCCTATTCCGAAAGAAGTTGCATCAAAAGCAATGGATGCGGCTGAATGCATTGGATGCGGTGCTTGTGTTGCCGCATGTAAAAATGCATCCGCTATGTTATTCGTTGGGGCAAAGGTTGCCCAGTATTCATTTCTGCCGCAAGGGCAACCGGAAAGATACCAGCGCGTACAATCTATGGTTGCAAAAATGGATGAGATGGGATTCGGCAGTTGTACTAATACTTATGCCTGTGAAGCTGAATGTCCTAAGGGAATATCGATAACTAACATTGCAAGAATGAACAAAGATTTTATCGTTTCAAAATTTAAAACTGAAGAAGTGTAATACGTAAGACGAGAAACGAATGACGAAAAACGAATTCTTTGTCATTCAGTGACCTGCCGGCAGGTAAGCAGGAGCTAAGAATCTTTTAATTAATTAACTTAATCCCGGTAATTTTTCAGCCGGGATTTTTTATTTTGCAGGTAAATATGGTTAAATGTTTTTCTGCAATAGAATGAGGATCAGGTGTAAATGAAAGTGAACAATTATCTATGCTTCTTCATTGATATTTTGGGATATTCAAGACGAATTAAAGATCTATCAATAATTAAATTAAATGAAGAAGTAAATTACTTTAAGACTTATGTTGGGAAGGAGAATACATACTTAAAGAAATTAAGTCACGTTTTAAACTTTGATTTAAAAACATTTTCAGATAATATTTTTATATCTATTCCTTACTCTAAAAAAACATCAGAAAACTTATCTCTCATTTTCAGTCATATAATTGATTATCAAAAGTATTTGATAGGTAAAACTTATTTTCTGCGGGGAGGTGTATCATATGGGAAATTATATATTGATAATGAGACTATTTTTGGACCCGCTTTGGTTGAATCAGTTGAAACTGAAAAAAATACAATCTACCCTTTCATCGGCATTTCACAAAGCGTATTGAAATTATTTAATGAATCTAGGTCGAAAAAATTAAATTCTGTACCAATAATAAAAATTAAAGATGAGCAATACTTTTTGGATTATTTAAGTACTGTTTATCACGTAGAACAAAATCCTCCTAGTCCATCCAATTTCCTAAGTGAGCACAAAAAGTTGCTTGAATATAATCTCTCAAATATATCTGAAAATAGTATTCTTGCTAAATTCGTGATGTTAGTAAAATATCATAATTGTTTTTGTTATAATTATCAGGATAAGATTCCCAATAGCAAGTTATATTTTATTAAATCTGTTGATATTGACTCATCATTCAAGTTTGATTCAAAATATTTAGAAGTAAAATATTAGTAGTGTTATTTTGGACTTTGTTTTGAATTTTCCTTATAACTTTGATAAGTCATTTATAAGTTGGGCAATTACTACACACATAAACTTTCAGCAGAAAAGTTAAAACGTTGTTATGATCTCGCACCTGAAAGAGTACAACAATACCTAAGAGCCGAAATTAATTTTGTTTGTGAAAGCATCAAAGAATCACAAACTGTACTGGAGTTGGGTTGCGGTTATGGAAGAGTGTTTCCTGAACTTCTGAAGAGGACAATATTTGTTACCGGGATAGACAATTCATTTTCAAGTTTGCAGTATGGCAAGAAATTATTTTCTACAAATTCAAATGTTAAATTCTTTCAAATGAATGCTTCTAAAACCGGATTTTCCGATAATGCATTCGATGTAGTATTGTGTATTCAAAATGGGATTTCAGCATTTAAAGTTGATAGGAAAAAACTTATCGCTGAAGCAGTAAGAATAACACGACCGGGTGGAAAGATATTTTTTTCGACTTATTCTGAAAAATTCTGGGATCATCGCTTGGAGTGGTTTAAGATTCAATCGGCACATGATTTGATCGGTGAAATTGATTATAATCAAACAGGAGATGGCGTAATTGTCTGTAAAGACGGTTTTAAGGCTGTAACAATTTCTGCTGGCGAATTTGACGATCTTTCTACCTCACTTAACCTTAAATCCGATATCACCGAAGTTGACAGATCAAGTCTTTTCTGGATTATATATGTAGATTAGTCATCTGGATTTTCAATAATAACAGAATTTTATAAAATCACATATGATATGTCGAACAATAAGACAGTTATGATATATTTTTATCTTCTGTTGATTATTTATGTAAATTAATAAGAGTTGTTTCAAAGATAATCTCTGTAAGTTGCTATAATTAAATGCATTAGATCGATTCGAATATTAAATTTTTATTATTTTTTGTTTTAGAATTATTTATCTTATACGCTTAAATTCAAAAAGAGTAAAATGTTTGAAAATGAAATAAAGTTCATCAGCGATTTCAGTCTGAACAAAATTAGAAATTTAGGCTCTTTTGTTACGTATGAAAAGCTTTCCGGAAGTAAACTGCATCCTGCCATTGTTACTTATATTTCCGCCGAACTGGACTATATGATTTACCGGGATAGAAAAAAATTACTGCAGGATTCGATATTTGACTATACCGGAAGAGAAATTTCAGATCATTTAAACGTTATTGCATCGGAAATTAAACGAAGTAAAAAAATATCAATCGATGATATTGAAAAATTAATCCTTCAAGCAGTATCCTTCAACGTGAATTATGTGGTAAGACCAAAATGGTCGATTACAAAGCTTATTTATAATAATGAAGATTTTGTTTCAGTTGATGAACTTAACAGGATGTTGAACTATCTCTATTATTATGATTATATAAAGAGTGTTCTCTCAGCATATATTTCCAGAAGAAAAGTGATTCAACTTACCATTACAGAATTCGACCTGATACTGAATAAGATTGACAGGGAATTATTTAAAGCAAATACTGAAGAGCTTATTAACAACGCCCTTTTTTCAATATCGGACATCTTCAACATTGGCGGACTTGAAAAAACAAGAGTATCGCTGGCTGCAGTGGAGATTTTTCTGAGAGAGAAAAATCTAATGGATCACCTGTTAAAACTCAGGCACTCGGTTCCAAACACAACCAAAAACAAATACGAAATATCAGACATCACCCAGATCATTTACTCCGATAAAACGATTTATCCTGGAGCTGTAACCGGTTCACCGGAGAAAAATTCATTTGCCGATCATGACGAAAAATCTAAACCTGAAGCATTTGAAGAAAAGATTGAAACTATAGAATTTCATGATTCGGAAATCGTTACCGAGGAGAAAATAAAGAGCAAAACGAGTAGTGAAGAACCGCAAATTGAAGATATAATTGTTGAAGAAACCAGGGATCAAACCACACCAGAATCTGAAATCATTGAAGATGACATGTTGCCGATTGAGGAAGAGTTCAGAAGTGAAATCCTAAACGGGGAAGCGGATTCAGAACCGGTTGAAACAAATTTGCAAATGGATGAGGAGAACAAATTATCTGAGACTGAACCTCAGCCCGAGTTTACTTTTGAAGATGAGCCAAAGGAAAATCAAACTGAAAAAAGTGAAACTGAAACAGAAGAAGAAATTGTTATTGAAGATGAAATTTCCGGGGATGAAGAAACCGTTTCGGACAAAGATGATCTGCTGACATCCTACGAGCAGGAACTTGCTGCTAAAGAAGAAAAAGAGGATATTGAAGATGCTTCTTCAGAAGATCGGGCGGAATTAAAAGAGGGATCAATCACAGAAGATACTCAAGATCCAACCGAAGATATTCCGGCAGAAAAGAATAATATTGCAACAGGTGTTGATAAAGAAAAGGATGACAATATAGACCTTTCTATTTTTGATGATGAGGAAACTGAAAAAGATTTTGATGAGATTCTAAGTCAGGTCAGCGCTGATTTCCAGGATGAATCTTCACAAATTGATGAGAAAGATGAACCTGTTAAGGAGGATAAAGATTCTTCCGGTATCGAAACGGATAAAGAATCTGATTCGGATTCTTCTGAGGAACCTGAGATAAATAACATGGATTTATCTGCAGGGAAAGAAATTATTGATGAGATGCTGGATGATTATTTCGGGGAGAGTAAATCCACAGATGAAGATCAGGATAGCGGAACTACAGAATCATCATCTGAAGTATTAGATGAACAAACCGGAGAAAAATTACCTGTCAAAGACATTTCAACAGAAACTTCGGATGATAACTCGGTGGATGATATATCGGACATAATTGATGATATCGATGATATAATATTAAATAGTTCTACAGATGAAATAGTTGAAGATATAACTGATCAAGATCAGCAAGATGAATTACCACTTGATGAAGAATTCAAGATAGATGATGAAGCTAAAGTTGACGAAAGTGTTAAAACTGACGATGAATCTCACATAGCTGATGAAATAATCTCTGAAGAAAAACCTGCAATTGAAGAGCAAGCTGCGACGGATAAACAAGAAGAAAAAGCTGAAGATCATACCGGTGATGAAAAAGATAAAGCAAGAGAGAAAGATTTATTCAGCTATCTTTCCCGGAAGGAAGTTAAGAAAATTGTTTCCAATGTTTTTGCCAGCGATTATGAGGACTTCGTTACTACCATTGAGAAAATTTCCGAATGTGTTGCTTATAAACAAGCCACCGAAATTTTAAAGGGTGTATTTTTCACTTACCGTGTTAGTCCTTACTCTAAAGACGCTGTTATGTTAACAAATGCAGTCTCCCACTACTTCAGGCAAATCTGATGTTTATTGATTATGCTGTTATTGAAGTGGCGGCCGGCAACGGCGGCAATGGGGCAGTTGCGTTTCGCCGGGAAAAATTTGTTCCTAAAGGTGGACCCGCCGGCGGCAATGGTGGTAAAGGGGGCAGCATTATCGTAAAAGCCAGTCACGATATCAATACATTACTGGATTTCCGTTATAAGAGAAAATATAAAGCATCCAACGGTGAATGTGGCGGAAATTCGTTAAAGGATGGAAGAAGCGGAAAGGATGTTATTGTTAGAGTACCTGTGGGTACTGTAATAAAAGATTTTAGAACACACAATATTTTGTTTGATCTTAGCAGTGATAGCGTAAGTATTGTTCTTGCCGAAGGAGGAAAAGGGGGAAAAGGGAACAGCAATTTTGCAACTGCAACAAATCAAACTCCAAGATTTGCTGAAGATGGTAAACCGGGCGAGAGTAAGAAAGTAATTCTTGAACTAAAATTAATTGCTGACATCGGGCTGGTGGGTTTTCCAAATGCCGGTAAGTCCACCCTTATTTCTGCAATATCTGCAGCCAGACCAAAAATTGCCGATTATCCGTTTACAACAATAGAACCACATTTGGGGATAGTTAAGTATGGGGATTATAAAAGTTTCACCGTTGCAGATATTCCCGGCATAATTGAAGGGGCCCATAAGGGAAAAGGATTAGGACACCGTTTTTTAAGGCATATCGAACGTACAAAAGTTATTATGATATTAATTGATATTAACTCGGGAAATTTTGAGAAGGATTATAATATTCTGCTCAACGAACTGAAGAGTTACAGTCAATTTCTTGTGGATAAAAAGATGATCATGTCATTCTCAAAATCAGATCTTGCTGATGAAAGCAGAATTAAGGAATTGTCCTCTAAAAAATTTGGAAGTGAAAAATTAAATCCAATAATTTTTTCTGCCGTTAGCGGTTATGGGATAAAAGAACTGAAAGATCTTATGTGGAAATCGATTAAGGAAAATGATTAGCTAAATCGGACAATATAACTGTCGTGTTCGTTCTCTATTTTTGAAATTGTTTGATTTCTGACTATCTTTGCAAGCTAATTTTGACTGGCGGGGTAGCTCAGTTGGTTAGAGCAGTGGAATCATAATCCACGTGTCGGGGGTTCGAATCCCTCCCCCGCTACGGAGAAATAAGGAGTAAAATATGTATTCGTTTTTGATAATTGTATCAACAGTTTGCGCAATTTTATTGATAATCATTGTCCTTCTTCAATCAAGTAAGGGCGGGGGACTTGCAGGTACGTTTGGTGGTGCGGGCGGAGCTGGTGCGATGTTCGGCGCAAGGCGCACAGCAGACTTTCTTAGCAAAGCCACATGGTGGCTTGCCGGATTAGTTGGTGGTTTGGCTATTGTAATTAATTTATTCTTTCTGCCGGGTCAGACAACATCAGATCAAAGAAGTATTATTCAGCAGTCGGGCAGGACAAATATTCCGCAAACGCCAACCTTACCCCAGCAAAATCAAGTGCCCCCTGTTGATAACCAAACAACTGAAGAAGGCCAGCAGTAATTATATTTAGCAGATCGTTTTAATAGCCCTGGATGTTAATATCACCGGGGCTTTCTTCTTTCCAGTCGTTTAGTATTTTAATAATTCTGTCCTGGGTATCCTGGTAGCTTTTGGATCTGCCGTTTTCAAATTCAAAGATCATACTGATTATCAAATCATCACCGGCTTTTGTAGTCAGGTAACCTGAGAGTGAAGATACACCTTTCAATGTGCCGGTCTTTCCGCGGAAATTGATTTTCCCATTCGTATTATTAAACCTGTCTTCCAATGTACCGTCAATTCCGGCAATGCTTAACGAATTATAAAAAGCAGGAAAATGTTTCAGATCGAAATACATTACTTCAAGCAATCCAACAATGGCACCGACAGTTATCTGGTCATTACGGGATATGCCGGATCCGTCAACAATTGATGTCCCATTCGAATAAATGCCATTGTCATCGATAAAAGATAAAATAGTCTGCGTTGCATAAAATGAATTGCCCTGCTCTACGCTGGCAATTGCACCGATTGTTTTAAATAAACCTTCAGCCTCAAAATTATCGCTGTTCTTATTAATCTGTTTGATAAGATCATTTAGCTTTATCGTTGATTCAAAAAGTAGCGAAGCATTTTCAGGTGTTTGACCGGAAACCGAATTCCCGCTTACTTTAATGCCCCCGGTTACCAGTTTGCTTTTAAACAAGTTTGCAATATGCTGTGGTGGATTTTCAACATATATTCTGTATGTTCTCCATCTTCCCCTGTGTTTACGCCTGACATGCATCGTGTTTCTATCTACAACTAAAGCCGAAATCGGGGGAAGTTTTACATTTGCATCTTCATCCCTGATCCAGTCATCACGTGTATAAACGTTATCAAAAAATGAATCATCCCCGACCACATTACCTTTTATTTCCCTCAATCCAGTTTTTTTCAGTTCTGTTACGAGACTGTCAAGATCTTCGGATGTAAACGTGGAGTTTCCAAATCCTTTTATATAAATGTTTCCGTCTAACACGCTGTCTCTTATCGAACTTCTGTCGGCGAGAATTTTTGTCGAGAGCATATATTCGCCGCCCATAATTTTTAATGCTACTGCTGTAGTAAAGAGTTTGGTGTTGGATGCAGGAATCATTGAACGTGTATGATTGACCGAGATTATCGTATCTTCAGTTAAGGGATTATATACAAGGATTCCAATTTCTGTGTTTGCGGGAAGTGCATCGAGTTCTTCCCTTATCTTCGATTGAATATCATCAGTCGATGATGAATATAAACCTGAACAAAGTGACTGTAAAACGAACAGGGAACCTATTATTATCTTCATTGTTTGAAATTGCTTACTACTTAATAAGAGAAATAATCGTTAAATTTATTTTGAAAAATATAAGTGAGATTATTGTTAGCCTAATTTGATCATAACAGGTACAAATATAGTAATCATACCTTAAATGAAATACTGACTTAATCCTCCTGTAATTTTAATTTCATATAACAGTAAACATTAATGATATATTTCGGATAATATATGGCAAAGATATCCAAACCAAATAAAGCTTACGCAGATTTAGATTTTCTTAATTCTGCCGACGGCAGATCGTTAAGATTGTTGTCGGAATACCTGCAGCCTAGAAGCAAATTCCGCAAACACAAAATAATGGATACCATTGTTTTTTTTGGTTCTGCAAGACTTCAATCGAAGAAAGATGCGCTGGCAGAGTTCAGACGAATAAAAAAACTTAATCCTAAATCGGCCGGCTTTGCAAAAAAACTCCGGGCATCACAACTGGGTGTTGATATGTCCCGTTATTATGAAGATGCTGTCGAACTTTCCGGCAGGTTAACCAACTGGTCGATGAATCTTGATACGGATGCAAACAGGTTTATTGTCTGCACCGGCGGCGGACCGGGAATTATGGAGGCCGCAAACAAAGGTGCAAAAAAAGCGGGCGGCTACTCGATCGGGTTGAACATAAGCATTCCGTTTGAACAATTCATTAACAAGTATGTTACACAGGATCTCAGTTTTGAGTTTCATTATTTCTTTATGCGCAAGTTCTGGTTTTCCTACTTAACCAAAGCGCTTATAGTATTCCCGGGCGGATTTGGTACGATGGATGAACTCTTTGAAATCCTAACTCTAGTACAAACGGAAAAAATTAAAAAGAAACTGCTGCTGGTAATTTATGATGAAAAATACTGGAAGAGCATTATCAATTTTGATGTGCTTGTTGAAAAGGGAATGATTAGCCCCGGCGATCTTAAACTGCTTAATTTCTGCAGCAGCGTGGATGAAGCTTACAATAAAGTAATTAAACATCTTGAACGGCATTACGGCAAACAGAAACCGCGTGCTGTAATTGAGCCCGTAATTGATTTGAAATAAAGATTATCAAATTAACTTTTCCGGATTTGATTGAACTTAAATCCAAATTTGGTTAAGTTTTATTTGAGTATTTGATAACCCCACAATTTTTCTACAATACTGGCGGGGGAATGCCCGACTGCCAAAGCTAAATTGCAGTAAATTTTCTTTTGCGAAGGCAGTTTCTGATATACGGTGGTAAAGGATTTGCCGGAGATGAATAATAATAAATCAGTGCAGTATAAGTAGTGGTTATAACACACGAAATAAAAAATGGAAAAAGAAACGTCAGAAAACATTTTGCAAAGAGTTAAAGAATTCCTTGATATAGAAGAGGAACTTAGTGCAACCGAATTATATACTAAGTTAAGAGAATATCGAAATCATATTCATCCAGATAAATACACTGATGAAAATGTTAAGAAGGGTGCCGAAGAGAAATTCAAAGAAGCTCAAACTTTACTTGATGAATTATATAAAGGAATTGAAACGGAAAAATTGAAGCGCTCGAGCAAAGAAATTGTTAGTAATAAATCAACTTATGATTTCGTTTATTTACAAAGAGAATTAGACGTAAATACAAAAACAATTTCTGAACAAAAAATAAAAATTGAGAACTGCGAAAAGCTTATTAAAGCCTTGCAACAAGAATTAGAAAGAAAAAATGACCTTGAATTCAGAAATGAAATTGAATATCTGGAAAAACTTTATAAACCATCAACACAAAAATGGGCTTCTGTCGGCTTAGTATTCTTGTTGTCATCAACATTGTTTAGTATGACAAAAATTGATGATGTTTCCAATTATATAAAACAATATTCACCAATTAGTGAGTTTTATATTAATACAGCATTGTTTATTGTTTTTGTAATTATGCTTCTGCTAACAATTAAACAATATTTCGATCACAAAATAATTGAAAAGAGAATTGGCGAAATTACTTCTTCCAAGCACTCTGCCGCATTTATGGAATATTTAAATGATAAAAAAGATTGGAGATATAGACACCCAAAATCATTCACTGAAAATGATGTTTTTGAGTTTTTATCTGCCCAGCCCAATAAATATCGAAAATACATTTCTTGGCTACGCTTAAAAATCTTCAACACATCTACACAAGATAGATTGAAAAATATATTTATAAGTAACCTTTTGAGCAAAAAACTTATTGATATTTCAAGTGCTAATTCTCTTGATAGGTCTTTCATTATAAAGGAGACTAATGACTCATCTTATTATTAATAATGTACCATAATCAGTTTTACAAGCTGACCGATTCAAGCTGTTCGGCATTTGTGTTATTAAAAAGTCGAGTTGTAAAAGTCTGTCTCCTTTTGAAGTAGGTTATAGAAGAAAATAAATTAAGAAATTATTAGCATTGATTTTCAAAACTGCATTGCTGCGTTTGGTGGCGATAAAAACCAGCTGTTATATAACAAATGTAATCTTGATGAAGGAGTAGTGTAATGAATGACTTAGTATGGTATTGTTCATATGGGTCTAATTTATCTTATGAAAGATTTAAGCTATATCTTTTCGGTGGTGCATCGCCATTGGTTAATAGAGCTTATCCAGGTTGTCAAGATAAAACAAAACCATTAAAAGACATACCTTATGAAATCCCGTATGAAATGTATTTTGCTAAAAAAGTAAAGTTTTGGGAGGATAAAGCCGTTGCATTCATAGATGATACAAAAAGCAATGAGTTAAAAACATTCAGTCGAATGTATTTAATAAAAAAAACTCAGTTTGAGGAAATTGTTAACCAAGAAAATAATCCATTTCAAAGTTCTAATCCCATTTCAATAAATATTGAAGAATTAAAAAGAACCGGATATCTGCTACTTGGATCAGACGAAGAAAACCGCTTTTATGGCAAAGTACTTTTTATTGGGGTTTTCGAAGACGCACCTATTGTTACATTTACTTCTAAATGGAGTATGAATGATATATCATTTAATGAACCAAGTATAAAATATTTAAAAACAATTATAAGCGGCATTCGAGAAAAAAGAAAAATTGATAAAGAAGAATTATTAAATCATTTTACAAATATAAATGGAATAAAAGACAACTATACTCATAAGAAACTCTCTAAAATTATTGATGAAATTATATTTGACGAACCAATATCTGTAGAGGTAAATGGGACTGGTAAGATGAAGCGTCGCGGAGAATTTTATGTCCAACTCAACTCTAATATATTCCCAGGTGGTAAGAAGCCAAAATATGCGCTTTTGAAAAGAGAGGATAGATTATGTGAGATTCAAGCGAGAGTTGAGTATCTCAGGGATAAAGACATAAGTAAAAAAGTTATAAAAATGGATCAGCAACTCAGAGTTGCAATAAGTGCACCAAAAGGTGGCAATGTACTTATTTCGCCAATAATTAAAAATGATAGTAAATTTATAAAAAATAGTGATAATCTATGGAAGAGATTTTTTAATAGACTTTTTGGTGTTCAATTTAATATGGTACGTGTAAGAAGAGCGGCTTATAGTGATATGGAGATTAATGTTTGTCG
>JASFSF010000025.1:0-13440 GCA_050114555.1 Ignavibacteria bacterium | reverse complement strand
TTGGATTTTTACCTATTTTAGCAGCTTTTGGTTTGGAATAATCATGTTTATTGCAATCGCTGGTATAGCTACAGCTTTTAATTTCTTAATTATTCTTTGGAAGTTTTCAAAGAATCGTAATCTAGACGCTACTTTAGATTTAGGTATTTTTGTTGCTATTGCATTTCTGTTTTCAGGAACTATAACAGGTTTAGAAATTGGTATGATAGCTTCAGCTATTGTCTCCTTCTACTTACTTATAGTTCCTCCTAAACTTCCTGCTATATTGTCTTAATCATTGCTTCCATGTCTTTATATAATGGAGGCATGGCTAATTGTCCAAATACTTCTGCGATATCTGGTGAATACCACCAATCAGTTACACCTTTAGTAAAGATACTAGACTGAATAATATCACTAGGATTATAACCAACTGTACTTTCCATAGTTTCTTGTGCTAATAATGCAGCTGAGAGTCTAATTGGGTGCTTAGTAATTAAATTTCTAGCTACTCTAGTAATCCTAATTGCGTACTTTGTAAACAAGAATAATCCAATATCATTCATATACTGCATGAATGGATCATCAGGTTTTACATAGTTAATAAACGTATCTCTAACATCTCTTAATACTTTCTGCTCAATCTTCTCTACTTCTTTCCCACTCAACTTTCTTTTTAATCTTTTTTCCTCTTTCTTAATTAACTTATCTTTATTAAATACATATTGTGAATATCTAGCTACAAAGTCTGATTTAGCTGTCATTCCTTGTACTAATTGAAACAATCCTGTTTTCTCAGTTACATAAGCCCATTCAGCACCTCTTTTAACTAGTGTTGGTGCTCCTTCTAACTTATTATCTAGCCAATTAGCAACTCTATTACTACTTTTAAATGCATCAGGATCAATATCTTCAATAATATGCGAATATAGTCCTGCATCAATTAGTGGTTTAATAGGGCTACGTTTCATATGATCTAGTAGTCTAGTTCTTTCAATCTGTAATTTCTTATTACTCTTATCTTTCATCAATAATGCATCTAATTCATTTAATCTCTTTTCATAATCGACATAAATATTTAACGCATCCCATCCTTCTTTATGTGTCTTCCAGATTTGTGTAGGCCATTGTCCTGTTTGTACAGCATACATAATATTAGAAATAATATTCTCAATAATTACTTGCGGTACTTTAATTACAATATTTACTTTAAACAACTGAATAATTTGTTTCCAGAAATTTTCCATTTTTAATAGTATTGTTCTAATTTGTACTGGTAATTTATTGATTAATGGTGCATTAATGATACTAATATCTCTTACTCCCAATACGTCATTCAACATATCTCTTCTAATCCACACATTACCTTTTGCTAATTCTAGTCTAACATTATGCTTTTCAACTACACTCAATTCATCCCAGCCAATGCCTACAAATTCTTTAGCCATCTCTTCTGAGATCATTCCATTCTCATCTGGCTCCATTGTCTTTAACTCATGCATAAGCTTCTTAACGTTCTTCGGCAAAATCTTCGTATATTCTCTTGCTATCGGATTTGCTGCATTTTCATCTAGCATCACATATTCATGTCCACTTTTACCTATTGATGTACCTCTGAAGTCTTTAGCCATCTGATACACTACTTCATTGAATGCTGCTTCATTTACTTCTTCTGATTGTTTTACATCAATCTCATGTCCATAACTTCTTGCTACACCTTCTATAGCATCTGTTTCTAAACCTAAGTATTTCATCTTATGTTCAGTTTCTACATTAAATCTGTAATCTACAATATTACCTTTTTTATCATATATTGGAGTAACTACTGATTTCAATTTAGTTTGCTTACCTGATAAAATATCTAATATATCTTTTGATACCTCGGCATTTAATTTACTTTTAATCAGTTGTACTTGTTTAATACCTGCTTTACCTGAACCTTTTAATTGGTTTTCAAACAGTGACCTACCTTCTTGTTTATCTCCTGTATATCTCATAACACTACGATTAATCTTCTGCCTAATCATATCTCTACTTACATACAAAGCCATTTTTGTTTCATCACCAATAGTGCCAATCATCGGCAATTCTACTACTTCTGTATAGCCTTTATTTAGCATCAGTTTTTTATCTTTTAACGGTGCTACTGTTGACGTTACTGCATCATCATATACTTCTCGTACATAACCTTTTTTCATATTTAACTTATCATTAATATCACTTTCTTCTAGCTTATTATTTACTAATGATTTCTGCAACTCGCTTGTAGTTTTTATACCCCCAAACTCATTTTCAAGCATATCTACTATTGTATCTAGTGTACCTTCACTGTTGTATTCAATATTCTTTAAACTTACTAATGTATCAATAATTTTAGTAATCTCATCACTTACTTTTAGATCTACTGCTCCAGTACCTGCCATTGATGCAATTGCAAATGCATTCTTTGCTGTAATTAATGTACCTTTACCTGTCTGCATATAATTAACTAGATCATCAATTCTAGCCCTATATAGCTTAATTTTAGTACCGCTTTTACTTTCTAACAATTTATCTAGTTTAACAATTTCTTTATCTCTCAGTACTTTATCACTATAGAAATCTTTTACTTTTTTACCATACTTTTCGATCAGCAATGCTCCATCATCTTTTAATATAGTTTTGTATATAGCAGTTCTTTGAGCATTTGTAGGCTTCTTTTTAAATTGTGATGTAATCATATCACCAATCTTTTGAGCCATGCCTTCACGTTGTCTTTCTACTTGTCCAGACCACATCTGCAAATCTTGTACTCTTTGTGAGTGATCATCACTTTCTTTCATATTTCTAAGCTGTGTCTGAACAAATCCTTCTGGCTTAAGTCCAATACTTGTCATCACTAGTTCTAGCAACCCTGAATGATCTTTATTAAACATTAATTGATGTAAATTAGCAAGTACCCATTTAGTATTTTCTGTATCAGTACCATTGACCGGTCTAGTTTTTAATGTCTTTTTTAAAGCTTTATCTGTAACTTTTTCTAATAATTCTTCCCATTTCTCTTCAAGATTATCAATAACTTCAGATGCTGTATCTACAATAGTCTTATCAATTTCTCTTTCTGCTGTATTGTTTGCTTGCATAGTCTCATGAAATAGTTTCATTATTAGCATATCACCTCGCATTGTTTTTGGTTCTTTACGCCATTTCATTAACGCGAAATTAATGACCTTATCTAGATAGTGCATTACTGCATTTACAAATCCTTCTTTTCGTTTAGGTTCTGTATATACTTCTAAATCTTTTAACTTATTAAATACTTTTTCATGTGTTACTGCATATGCAAAAAACTCTTCAGGATTTTTACCAATATACTCTAATCTATCTTCTGCAATTTTTCTTTCTACTTCTTCATTAATTGTAGTATCTGGCATTAGATCTTCTACTGTCAATAATTCCATTGCAGCATCATGTAATCTAGTTAATCTATTAATAGTTCCTGCAATCTCTTGAGTTCTATAATTTAACGCAAAGTGTGTTGCTCCATGTACTAGTTCATGTACAAATTTTTCTGATATACTCATCTCATTACCATAAGACTGTTCAGCATCTTTTCTACCTAGCCATATTCCTGCTGTGCCATTCTTTACCTGAAACTCACCAAAATTATGTGAAGCTTTTTCATTTAAATACACAGACATTTCTGGCAATGCTTTTAATGTAGGGTCAATTAGCTTTTTAAGTACTTCTTTTAAATGTGTTTTATGATTATCACTAATATGAATATTGTCTTTTTCCATTAATTGATCTAATACTTTGTTCATATGATCTACATTCCAGATCTGTTGTTTACTAACAATTTCTGTTACATCACCTTCTTCAGTAACATCACTAGGCTCACTTTTTAAACTAGTTGTTTGTTCTACTTTATTTGTTGCCTCTATTGTTTTTAACTCGTAACTAATTCGTTCTAATTCATTTTTATACAGTTCTTTATTAGTATTAAGTAATTTTTGTAATCTTTCTAATACTTGTTTTTGGATTTCAATACTACATGCCATTATTTACATCCTTCAATAATCTTCTGTATTTTACCTAATTCATTCTTAATACTGACTTTCATATCTTTATTTTGTATAGATTCAATTATTTGCTCAGCGGATGATTTTAAACCAATTCCTTCTCTAGTATACCAACTATTTTTATTAAATACCATATTCTGTACTTGAATAGGCTCACTAAATAATCTAGTTCTCATATCTCTGGCTTTTTGTGCGCTATCTTTTAATAGACCTACTGCTTCTGCTTCTTTTTCATTATTTTCTTGATTTTTAATAAAATCTAATTCATTAGGATATTTATTTTCTAAACGATTATAAGCTTTCTCTACTTCATCCATCATACTCCAATTAGCACTTAAATCAATTAGTTCTTTATTATATTGCATTGTAGCTTTTTCAACTTGTCCAATACCTAGCACTAAAGCATCATGAACTTCTAGTGCATCTTTACCTAACATAGTTTTTGCCATAATACTAGCATCTAATGTATGAATAGGGATTACTGATCCCGCAGCACCTGCCTCCTCTAAATACCTACGAATAGACCTAGTTCCTTTAAAAGTATCAGATCGTTTACCGTCTGTAGTTTTTAATAGTGTACCCGGAATACGTTCTTGTCTTCTATAATCCATAGCTGTAGTAAATACAGCAATACCATCTTTTATTCCGTTACCCAATGGTGATCTAATAATAGGAAATGCACCCTGTAAACTTCTAAATACTTCTAATTCTTGCTCATAAGTAGGTTCTTTCCATCCACGTTTATCTAGTTCTTTATCCATTAATAATTTAAATGTCCTAAACATTAGTTTTAAAGTACCATTTACTGCATTATTAGCTTCAATAATAGGAGTAAATTCTCCTTCAAGCACTGTTTTTACTCGTTGTCCATAACTAGCTCCGAGTAATTCTCCTATCATATCTTTTAAATTTAGTCCATCTTTATTTTTTATATCTTTTAACGAATTTTCCATTAATTCTTTAGAAGTAATAGATTCAATCCCTAACTCTTTCATCATATCATCTAAATTTTTATCATACTTTTTGTTATTTTCTTTAGCAATTTTATAATCAAGTATTTGCTGTACTACTTTTTCTTGCATATCAAATGCTAATTCTTTTTTAATTTTAGTCCATCCAGCACCATAGTTAAACGTCATAAATGGCCCTTTAAATAAACTACGACCATCATCAGTTACTTCACCATTTTCATCTACAAGTACTGGTAATATGTCTTTCATACTATTTAGCATTCTAATGGCTTTTTCAGCGCCTTCTCGATTAGTATCAACTCCTAGTGATTTTGCTAATATACTAGCTGCTTTAGTTGGTTTAGCCTCTTTTCCTGATGTCTCTAGTAAAGCCTCTCCAATAGCATTAACAACTTGCTCTGAGGAACCAATTCCTTTAGCTAGTGTTTTATAGCTATCTGTAAACCCTGTATCAGGATCTGATATATCATTCATACCTTTATCAGGCTTAGTATCATCACCTACAATAATTCCTGTTTTAGCTAACCAACTTTTTACTTTATTAATATCACCTACTAGCGGCATTTGTAGCATCTTTAATCCAAAACCACTAGTTAATGCATCTGTCTCTACAACTAATTTAGTTTCAAATTTACCATTCTTTGCATTATGATATTTTCTTACTTCATCTAGTGCACTTAACATCTGCCCTAGAAACTCTACTTCAATATGAGTATCATTAATTGTAAACTCAGTATTTCCTTTTTTAAGCTGGTTCATAACTTTCTGATCTAGGTTTTTAATACTAAGTATTTTATCTGCAAATTCTATACTTTTCTTAGTACCTTTCTTATCAATGGCAAATCCAAATGATTGTGCAACTGCCATTTTAAATACATCTAATTGTTTTTTGCCTTCTTCTGTATTCATATCAATACTAGTAACTTGTTTTTTAGTATTAAATAAAAATCTATGAAGCTTATCACTTTGAATATTAACACCTGCACTATCAATCATCATACGTCCAGATTTAGCTACAAACCAATCAAAATATATATCTGTAGATAAGTAGTCTTCTTTACGTTTTTGTAATTCATTATCTAATTCAAATAATGCATTGACAGATCTATTTACAGCTAAATTTTTACCTTCAATAGCTTCAAGTCTATCCTTAGTAACAGATACCTTTTTTACATCTTTCCAGCCTAAAAGATTCTTAACTGTATCTTCTCCTAGATTTTTGAGTCGTTTCATTGTATCTTCATTTAATTCCCATTTAACATTCATAGCTTCTTTAACAGCTTCTTTAATGGGTTCTGCTGGTTCTGTATATGGATTTCTTCTATGTTCTACTTCATAACTATTACATCCCATTACAATCATCCTTCTCATCAAATCTACGTCTGCCGAATCTTACATTCTTTTTAGTAGATGGTATGACTAATTTATTATTTACACTATTCTGCAAATCTTTTAACTTATCTAGTTTACCATATTCTAGCTTAACAAATCTAGTTGTTGCTTCAGTTTTATCAGCTACTGTATCAAACAAATTAGCAAGTTCTTCGTTTGTTTTTTCAGTGATACTTACTAATCCTTGCTTTTGTGCGGCATACATAGCCATATTCCCTAAAGATGATACTAAGTCATCGTATTGATTAGAATCAGCTCCTTCTTTCATTTTAATACCTAGCAATTCCATAGTTGACTTACCTAGTTCTGCGGTCATATATTTAATAAGGACCCCTAGTTTTGACAGTTCATTATATGTATCCATATCTAAATCTTCTTCAGCAATACCATACATTCTACTTACTTCATCTGGTGTCATTTTTAGGTATTTACTTCCACCTGCGTTTAATTCTTCAATTACTGCTGCTAACATTGATCCTGCCACGTTCTCATCAATACTATTGTCAACATTAAAAATTAAAGCTCTAGCATAGTCTTTAATCATCATTTCTTCAGGATCTCTATCTTTTGCTTTTGTATTTTCTGGAATAATAGATTTAATAGTATTAGCAAATTTTTTTACTTCAGAAACTAAATCTAAGTCTTCACTTAACATTATAGCATATCTAGCAAAATCACTATTTACTTTTTTTGTATCTAGTAAATCCTTAATACTAATAAAATCTTTTTTTATTTTATCAGCTAAAATACCTTCTCTGGTTTTCTTAGATATATCAGTATATTTCTTAAATCTAGTTCCATATGCATTATTTTCTAGTAGTTCATTAGTATACTTAGGAGCAGATTCACCAATAGCTTCCCTTATCTCTTTTTCTGAGACGTAAGCTTCTTCAAGTCGTTCTTGCAATCTACCACGTAATGCTTCATTAGCTAGTTTAACTTTATTACGTAGTACTCTAACATCCATTAAGCTATTCTCAAGTTTGTTAATAAAATTATTTACTTTATTAGCTAGTTTTACACTAATTTTTGACATCAGTTTGCTAAGATATTTCAATCCACTTACTAAATTTGTTACTTTCTTTTCAGAAGTAAATCCTAAGCGTTCATGAATATCTGCAAGATTCTTTAGTAATTCTTGCTTTCTTTCTGGTTTAGTAATTGATTTATCTAGAAACTTACTAATAATAGTAATAGATGTACGTAAACCTTTTTCTTTGCTATTTAGTTCTTTTACTAACACATCTCGTTCATTGCTTAATTGTTGTGTTAGTTCGTCTTTAGAGCTAATTTTGAATTCTTTCAAACTTCTACTATTAATACTTAAAGCTTGATTCATTGTATACATTTCTTTACGAATCTGTTTTGCCAATTCTTTTACTGCTATTTCTTCTTTTTTTAATGCATTTAGCTCTTTAGTATATTTTTGGCGGATATCTTTTTTGAGTCGATCAACTTCTTGTTGAATTTCTCTTACTACTGCTTTTTTGAGTTTAGCATTTTTACCAGTCTGCTCACTTTTATTGATAGCAATACTTATTTCATTTAAACCTTTTAACTTATTGGCTTCTTTACTATCTAGCAATATTGCAATCTTATCATATTGTTTTTCAAAAAACTGTGTATTTTCTCCAAGAGATTTTAACTTATTAAGTGCAGGATGCAATTGTTTTTTAGGTCTAGCTTTTTCTGTAACTGTTTCAATAGTTTTTGGTTCTGCTTCTTGTGCTTCTAGCTCTTCTGCTTCGATTATATCTGCTTCTTTTTCTAGGTCTTTAGCTGCTTCTTCTTTAGCTTGCTCAGGTTGCTTTTTTATCTGTGTTTTTTTAACTTCTTTTGCTAATTCATCATTTACTTTCTTTAAAATTCCGTCATCTTGAGCATTAGCCATTACTTGCTCAATATCTTTAGAAGGTGTTGGTCTATTCTTTATAATGTCCTTTACAATAGCAGTTTTTTCGTTTATATCTGCTTTTTCATATTTATCAAGAATAGTTTCTTTTTGTTTAGGTTGCTCTACTTTAGCTTTACCTTTTACTTCTTCTATAGTTAGTGCACCAACCTCTTCTTCAGGATATGGAGTTTCTTCTTGTTTTTCAGGTTGCTGTATAGGTTCTTCTTTAGCTTTTACTTTACCTTCTAGTTTATCAGTTAAAGATACCATTGCCTCTACTTCACGATCTACTGCTGATATAACTGAACTTAATGGACTAGGTTTCATATATTGTTCAATATCTGTCCCTACAGCTAGTTCCATTGGTGCTTGATGGTAATTTACTTCAAATACACCTTTATTTCTACCACTCTGAGATCTAGGGTATTCAATCTTGATATCATTTTTACCTCTTGTACTTTCACGTACTAAGACATTTCCACCTACTAAATCTTTTACTTTTTCATAAGTACTTTTGTATTTAGTCTTACCTTCATCTGTTAAAGAATGATTCGCATATAGCAAAGCAATGAGTGCTTCTTCTTCTGAGATTTTATTTTTAGCACTATTAACTATCTCTTTTAGTGCTTCTTTAGTAGGGGCAATTACTTTTTCTTCTCTTTGAGTTTTCATTGCTTCAGACTTAGCTTCATGCTTAGCTGCAAAACTATACAATTTATCTTTAGCTACTGTATTACCAGCTCTAGCATCTCTATAGTAATTAATATAGCCTTTTCTATCTTCATCTAATCCACCAGTAACTACTGAACCTCTAACTTCTTCAAGAGTTTTAATATCTTTTCTTGCTTCTAGTGCATTATTAATAACATCTTCAGAATATCTACCGCTAGTCCGCATAACTTTAGCTAGTTCTTCTGCCTTAGCATCATCTTTGATATATGTTAATACATCCTGTGGTTCAGAGTTCATTATAACATCTTTTACTTCTGAATCACCAGCTTCATACTTATCAGCTAATTCTTGTTTTAACCTTCTACCTTCAACTAGGTAAGGTTCAATTCTTTTCTGTAACTCCTGCACTTGCTCGGGTTCTAGTGTCGATGCTGCATTATTTAGTTTATCTAGTGCAGTTTTCATACCTGCTAGATCTTTATTATCTACGTAACTCTGCCATTCTTTATCTGTTTCATCTGTCCAATGACTAGATACATCTGCGATTGGTTCTGCTGTTGTTTCAGGTGTTTCTTTTCGTAAATTTTTAATTTTTTCAATCATTTCTTTACGACGATTATCTGTTAGAGCTTCTTTTGTACCTTCTACGGCAATATTAGCAGCTTTCATACCCGGACCTGCTACAGCTCCTGCTGCAGCTGCTTCATATATACGTTTTTTATATTTATCATCTAAGAATTTTTCAAAATCTTGTGTACCACCTGCCACAACTGCTGCTTCAGTAAATCCTTCTTGAAATCCTTCAACACCCATTAACGCAGCAATTTTTGCCGTTCCACCAATAGCTTTTTGAGCAATTTCTGTAGGTACTTTACTAACCAATTCCCCTACAGCTTTACCAATTGCTTTAGATGCAGTATCACCTTTGGTTTTGTCAAATATCCACTTAGCAGCAACAGTATCCATAGCTGTACCAATAGCAGCAAGCCCAGCCATTACTTTTAACTCATCTGCAGTAGGTTCTTTGCCATATTCTTTTATGTAGATATCTCTAGCTTCGTTTGCATTATCAGTAAATGATCCCATAATTGTGGGTAATCCAGTAATACCTTTAGCAGCCATTGCACGAGAAACACCCCACATATTAGCGCCAAGTTCGGCTACACCTAGAGGATTCTCAATAACAGATCCTATAATACCTGTTACATAATTACCTTCATCAAATGCTTTTCCAAAAGATTCCATTAATTTCTTTTGATTACGATCATCATAACCGAGCACATCTGTTTTAAAACTACGAATTTGATTAGCGCCTTCAGCCATAGTATCGATAATAGTTTTTACAGCTTTGGAATAGGTGGGATACTCTTTTTCAAATGCACTATTTTCTTCTAAGTAGTCACCACCCAAAAATTCATATAAATTCTTTGGAGCTTCAGCTACCATAGCACCTGCTTCTAATACACCAGCAGGTAACGCTTTAACCACATTTAAGGGATCAGATACACCATCATCAATTTCACCACTACCATACTCACTAGCTATACGACTTAGTAGTCTAGCGGGTTCTGCTCTTTCAAACCCTGCTGGTGCATAGCGTTTAGGTTGATCAGGGATATAAGTACCTTCTGGTAACGGAGTTTCACTAGTTTGGTATGTAGGATCAAGTAAAGGAGCAGTAGGATTATAATATTCTGTATACCCTGCACCATAAGCATCTTTTACTTCTTGTGGTACTTTACCAATACCAGCAGCTCTATTTTCAATCATTCCTTTATTAGAATGCAATAAATACTCTAGCTGAGTAGCTTTATCATAAGGTAATACTCGTTCTAAATCAGCACCATTTTCAGGAGTTACTCCTAATGGTCCCGGTTTATTTTCTCCAGAGTAACGTTGAGCAAATCCACCAGAAGTAGTGGCTAACCCTTCTTTTACTGCACCTTGATTTGTTATATCTGAATAGTAATTACGAGTTTTGCCAACAAATGGAAGTACTTTACCGTCTATTTGTTCATAAGCACCATACGAGGTATTCAAAAGTCCTTCTGACAGAACTCTTTCACGTTCTTTCTGAAGTTCAGAACCTGTTAAATAGTTTAATTTATCTGCTTTATTTTGCTCTATAGTGCTTATTTTATCAAAAATAGACATAGTACTCCATTCTTAGAAATATTATATATTATACCAAATTATTTTTTAGATAAAGGTAAAGGACGAAGCAATTCTAAACTACCAGAAGTAGGATTAACAGTTAATCTCCAACCTTCTTTATCTGCTTTTTCAATAGCATCGCCTAACGGATACCATTGATTATTTAATGGATCAATAGCTTGAATACCACCGGATGACATATTGATAGTTTCTGGAGTTACTGAACGACCTCCTATTACACCAAGCCATTTTTGATTCTCAACACTAGCAAGAATACTATTACCTAATTCAGCAGGTAAGTTTAATGATTCGAGTAGATTTAAGTAGCGATTTCCTTGAGCTGTATCTGCGTCACCAATATCCATCTTAACCAAGTTTGTTCTAACTTTACTCCAGTTTTCTTTATTTTTTGCTTTTGCTTTTTGTGCTTCTTTATATGCAGAAGAGCTTTTTGGAGTAAGCGCAGCTTTAGCCATTGCTTGCATATAGTTAATATTAGCTTCTGTTTTTCTACGCTCTAAATCAGTTTTACTACGTTCTGCTTGAGCTGTACGAATATTAGTAGCTTCTTTTTCTGCTCTTGCACCAATAGCTGCTTTATCAAATTCTGTAGGTTGTCTGCCATAAATTTTTTCGTACTGCCCTAATAAACCTTGATAAATAGCTCGTTCATCTACTTTAGCATTAACTACACTTTTAATAGTACGTTTACCAGCAGGTGCTTTCTTAATTGCATCAATCTCTTTCTGAATAGCTTTTAAATCTGTAGTAATTCTTTCGGGTTTTTCAACTGTTGTTTTTTCCACAGCAGATACTGCAGGTTTTCGAGTACCTAAATCAAGTGAGATTTGTTTTGGTTGTTCAGGTTCTTTACCAGTTTTAATATAATCTAGAAAATCATTCCAAGGTTGATCTTCTGCCATTTTTGTAAATGCAGCATCTCTGCCTGTATCTGCTAATGTTCCAGCATATTCCTCATTTTTACCAACGAAACTAGGGGTAGTAGCTTGTGTGTCTACTGGTATAGTAATCTTTGTTTCAGATGGTGCTATTGGCTGTTTTGACTGCACTACTGGAGAAGGTTGTTGCATTGCTTGTCTAGATAATAGTTGAATCTGTTGTTGCTGCTGAGGTGTTAAAACACTTTCTACACGTTCTGTCTCAGTATATGGCATAGTATCATATAGAAGTCCGCCAGCTCTATGTTTAGCAAGTTCAATAGCATGTGCTTCTGATGCACGATTTTCCGCACTTTTTGCTAATTCATTTGCAAAAGCTTGCTGCTTAAGTAGATCTTCTTGTTTTTTCTTTGCTAAATGTTCAGATGCAATTGTATCAAGGATACTACCAGCACCTTGAAATGCTTTCTGCAAACCTGTTGTAGGGTCAGTTGTGCCTCGTCTTGTAAAATCTGTTCTTAATGGCATATCTACACCACCCTGTTTGCTGATTTAGCAGCTAATCCACCACCAAATGATTTAGCAATATCACCTTGTCTTTGCTTAGCTTGACTAATTAAGAATTTATTTTGATCAATCTGTTGGTCAAGTAATTTACGTTCTTTTCCAGCAGTTTTGCTTTGATCTAAATAACTAAGCACACCAAGACCGAGTTGTCCAATACCTAAACCACCTCTTAAAGTATCCATATTACTAAGTCCCGGAATCCATGATCCAGTAGTAGTGCCTCCACTAATATTACCTGCAGTATTAGTAATATTACCAATATTAAGACCCGTATTCATATCAAATTCAGGGTATTTTACAGCAGCACCCCTAATTATTTGTTGTTGTGCTTCAGGAGTCATTAAACTAAAAGCTGTTTCTGTGATCCCTTCTTTTGCTAATACATCTGCCAATGTCGCCATTTTCTATCCTTTACGTAAAGTATAAGCTTATACTATATTATACCACAGTTTTATTAAATTTAACTGAAGTATTTTTTTGTAGCATTATCGACTCTTCCTTGAGTCATTAAATAAGGTATATTTTGTATATACTCATTTGTATCTAAATAATTTGCATAAGATGTATCATATAACCATCTAACTTTTTTTAGACTATCAGGAGTCGCTAATTCTTCTAACTCATCTTTTTGTTTATCAATTAACGCTTGTTTTTCACTAATACCAGCATTAGGTGGATTTATATATTTAGTATAAATCTGAAATGCTTGTGTTAACCAATCTGTAGTCTGCGTTATTATTTTCATAGTAGATTGCCTTGTAAACTCAACTACTTCAGTTTTTACTACATCTAGTAAGTCAGTAAAACTAATTTCTTTAATCGTAGTTAAAAACGATTTTCCAGATAATTCT
>JASFSF010000024.1:0-13472 GCA_050114555.1 Ignavibacteria bacterium | reverse complement strand
AACCATTACTGTAAAATTCGATAAAACGAAAATGACGAATCCCGGATTATATACAGGAAAATTAAAAGCATATAGAAATGATAATTCCAATTTTCCCGAATTTGAAATGACTACAAGTGTAGTTATTCCTTATTCTTTATCATTCGAAAGCAATTATCAATTAATATGGAATAAAAAGGAAATTCGACCCGGTGATATTGATAGATACTTTATTAATATTCCTTCAGGGCAGACTTCTATGAAAATTTCTCTTACAAGAAATTCAAATAGTTATTCGCGTATACGATATAGTTTGTATAATCCCGATGGAGTCGAAGTGGATTATTCACCAATTCTCTATTCTGTTGATAATGAAACAGAACTTGAGGAATATTATTATAATCTTGAACCGGGTATTTATGAGCTCGATGTGATCGGGTATTTCACCGCAGAAAAAAGTTCAACATACGATCTTTCCGTTAAGCTCAACGGTATAAACCGATTGGATAATCATTGTTTAAGTGAAAGTAATAACACGATTGAAATTATAAACAACACTAACAATGTTGATAAATTTTTCTTATGCGGGGAATTAATAGGTTATAGAATAATTAAAGACGTTAAGCTGAAAGGGAAAAATCATTTCTATCTGCCGTTCAAACTGGAACCTGGAGAATATTCAAAAACTTTTACAATTGATATGACCAAAGCAGATTTTAATAAGTTGACTGATTTTGCAATGATGATCCTTGATAAAGATGGTGTCGTGGTAAGTAAGGAGGCATTGAATCAAAAGCAAGGATCAATAACAATTGAGAATCAGGGTACAAATGAAGAAGAATATACGTTTGAACTTGTTCCTGCATTCTGCCATGCAGACGGTGAAATGATAATGTCTTTAACCGAAGAGACTGAATTTGAGATAATAGAAAGTATCAGCGTAACTTATGCGGGGAAAAACTCCATTAAGTTATATCCTAATACAAAAGCAGAATTGTTTGTTGACCTTGCAGGAATTAATCCGACAATTCCGGAGAATGGAAAACTTTATGGAATAATAAATTTCATATGCGAAGCAAGCGATGAGGTAGTAAGTCAAATTCCTGTGAGTTTTAATCTAAAATAAAATTATAATTAATCAGTCTTGTCTAACAATTCACTGATTTTATTATTCAGATCATTAAGTGAAACATCGAACCGTTCGCCTGATCGCCTCAGCTTAATTTCTACTTTATCATCATTAAGCTTTTTGTCACCAACAATTATCTGCAGAGGCATTCCAAGTAAATCGGCATCCTTAAATTTAAATCCGGCTTGTGCATCCGGTCGATCATCAAATAAGACTTCAAATCCGGCATTGGAAAGGTCATTATAAATTTTTTCCGATGCCTTTACTACCTTATCATTTTTCATATTCAATCCAATCAATTGAATATCAAAGGGTGCAATGACTTTATCCCATATTATTCCGTTCTCATCATGATTTTGTTCGAGAAAACAGGCCATTATTCTTTCAACACCGATTCCATAACTACCCATAACTATTGGATTCTCTTTACCATTTTCATTCAAATATAAGGCGCCCAGAGCTTCAGAGTATTTTGTGCCGAGTTTAAAGATGTGCCCGAGTTCTATTGCTGCGAACACTTCAAGCTTATTACCGCAATTAGTACAACTTTCTCCCGATTGCACTACCCTGAGATCGGCATATTCAATTTTTTTAACATCTCTTTTCAGATCAATCCCGCCATAGTGATAATCTGTTTTATTTGCACCACTATACAGATTGTTTGCGTCTTTTAATCTGTTGTCGGCTATGATTTTATATTTAAAATCAATCGGCCCGATGGAACCAGCTTCCGCACCGCTGAATTCAACCAGCTCTTCAGGGTGTGCAGGACGAACTGCACTTCCAAGATATTTTTCCAGTTTTGATTCATTTACATCTTCGTTGCCAAGCATTAAAATCAAAATTGGATTTCCGTCGCTGATGTAAATTCTGGATTTTGCACATTGGGTTTCATCAACCTGCCCGTCCGGCAGGCGGGCCTTCAGGAACTCACACAGCTCATCAATGGTTCTCACATTCGGTGTATAAATTTCTTCTGTCCTTTTGCTTTTTGCATCTCGCTGTTTGCCATCAACTTTTGATTCGGCCACTTCGGCATTCGCAGCATAACCACAAGATTCACAGTAAGCAACTGTATCTTCCCCGGCATCGGATTTAACCATAAACTCTTCTGATCCGCTACCACCCATTGCACCGCTGTGTGCACCAACCACAAAATATTTTAACTTGCACCGATCGAATATATTTCTGTAAGCGCTGTCGTGTTTATTATACGAGATATCCTGACCATCCTGGTTTGTATCAAATGAGTAAGCATCTTTCATCAAAAACTGTCTGCTGCGTATAACACCGCTTCTCGGGCGGGATTCATTCCTGAATTTAGTCTGAATCTGATACCAGATTTGCGGCATATCTTTATATGATTTTACAACATTCCTTGCATGAAAAGTCATTATTTCTTCATGGGTTGGCGCTAAAACGTAATCCCTGTTCTTAACATGAAAGAGAACATCTCCGAAAGCTTCAACTCTGCCCGTTTGTTCCCAGAGTTCCTTTGGATTGATTGCCGGAAGATGAAACTCCTGCCCACCTATTGCATTCATTTCTTCTCTAATTATCCGGGATATCTTTTGAATCACACGATATCCGAGCGGAAGGAACGAGTAAATGCCTGCACTTACCATTCGTACCAGGCCGGAACGGAGCATAAGAATGTGACTCGTTACAACGGCATCATTCGGGACTTCTTTTAGAGTGGGTATAAATGATTTGCTGATTCTCATATTTACAATGTTGTTCTTCTGTTTTAGTAATCAGAGTAAATTAGTGGGTAAAAATAGATAAATACGAAAGCGTTTCAAAGAAACCGGGTTGAATTATCAATCATTAACATTCTTAAACAGGTAAACTTTATCTCTTGGTCTTATCAGCTCATCCACTAAGAATGTTACCTCCTCGCCTTTGCCCGCAGATTCAACGATAAAATCATCTTTTCTTATTTCCTTTATTTTAGTGCTAACAACACCAGTTGTCTCTCCCATAATTAAAACTTCATCGTCTTTATTAAGTAATCCTGATTCAATCAAAATGTGACCAACTTTTACCTTTTGAAAATAATTTATAACCTTTCCTATATATTCCTTTCTCCTGGTTGCCTTCGATCCGTTTGCATTTGAATATTCTGCCGACGATGGAACATCAAAATAAAATCCTGATGAGAAACCCCTGTTATAAACTTTTTTTAACTCCGTCAAAAGCTCACTCTTAAGTTCTGTAGATAATTCATTTCTATAATATGCATCTATTGCTTTCCTGTAAGCCGCGACTGTAACAGAAACGTATTCCGGACTTCTTTTTCTTCCTTCAATTTTAAATGAATCTATCCCTGCTTCTATCAGTTTATCAATAAATTCAATCGTGCATAAGTCGGTTGGGGACATAACGTAGTCTTCACCGATCAGCAAGGATTTTTCGGATGCAGTATCATAAATTTCATATTCCCTTCTGCAGGATTGGACGCATTCGCCCCTGTTTGCACTTTGTCCAAACATATGATGACTCATAAAGCATCGTCCACTGACAGCAATGCACATTGCCCCGTGAACAAATGCTTCGATCTCGAGATTTGTTGAAGCTCTTATTTTTTTTATTTCTTCTAATGAGCATTCACGTGCAAGTACAATTCTAACCGCACCAAGTTTTGCATAAATAGAAGCAGCAAGTGAATTTGAGACAGATCCCTGGGTTGAAATACAAAATGGGAATTGATGTTTACTGCAAAGTTCTGCTACTGCAAGATCCCAGCAAATAATTCTATCAATTCCTTTGTCTTTAGCCTGAACAATGATCTGCTCAAGTTCATTTAATTCTTCTTCAATAACGATTGTGTTTAATGTAAGATATGTTTTAACATTATTGTTCTTGCAAAATTCTGCAATGGATTTTAAATCGTCGATAATGAAATTTTCCGCCCTGGCGCGCATGTTAAGTTTATCAACCCCAAAATAAACCGCATCTGCCCCGGAATTCACGGCGGTTCTTAACATCGTCCAATCCCCGGCAGGGGCCATTAATTCTGGTTTACTTTTTTTCATCGATACAACTATTTAAATCGGAAATAGAACGCTGATAACACAGATTGAACTGATATTCACAGATCTGCGTTAATCAGATATTTCAGTGTCATCTGTGTGCTATTAAACCCGGATTAAGATTTACTTTCCCAAACTTGTGCAAGTTCTACAATTACTTTTACAGCCATTTCCATATCCTGAACTGCAACCCACTCGAGCTGAGAATGAAAACTGTGTTCTCCGGCAAAAATGTTTGGTGTTGGAAGTCCCATAAATGAGAGTCGCGAACCATCTGTACCGCCACGTATCGGATTAGTTATTGGCGTGATGCCGAGGTTTTTCATCGCTTCCATTGCATACTCATAAACTTTCGGATGCTTATCAAGCACTTCTCTCATATTTCTATATTGTTCTTTAACTTCAAATTCCATTTTTGAACCAGGGAACCTGGCAACAGCATCTTCAGCATATTTTTTCAAAGTATCTTCAAGAACTTTAAGCTTAGGTGTATCAAAATCTCTGATAATAAACTTTACAGTTGTTTTTTCTTCGTTTCCATTTAATGCTGTCGGATGAAAGAATCCTTCTCTTTTTTCTGTTGTTTCAGGTGATAATTTATCTTTCGGTAAACTATCCAGAAATGATGCAGCGACCTTCATCGAGTTAACCATTTTATTTTTAGCAAATCCCGGATGAATATTGATTCCAATAAAATCTATAGTCACTCCATTGGCGCTGAATGTTTCTATTTCTAGTTCACCACGACTCGAACCATCAATTGTATAAGCATACTTTGCTCCAAGTTTCTTAAGATCGATCTTCTCGGTGCCTCTTCCTGTTTCTTCATCCGGAGTAAAACAAATTTTGATCGGGCCGTGCTTCACTTCAGGATGTGAAAGGAAATACTCGGCGGCATCAATTATCTCAGCAACACCTGCCTTATTATCCGCACCGAGCAATGTCGTTCCGTCGGTCGTAATAATATCAAAGCCTTTCATATCTTTTAAATCAGGATTATCACTTTCTTTTATCACCCATCCGCCATTCTCCAAAGGGATATCACCGCCCTGATAATTCTTCCTGATTTTCGGGTTGACATTCTTTCCGGAAACTGCCGGTGAAGTATCAACATGAGCAATAAATGCAACCGGATCGACTTCTTTATCCGTATTAGAAGGAATTGTTGCCATCACATAGCCCCACTCATCCATATGTGCATCATCCAGCCCCATTTCTTTTAATTCCTTTGCCAGGTCTTTAGAGAGCACTTTTTGATTTTCGGAACTCGGGAATGTTGTAGATTCCTCATCTGATTTTGTATCGTATTTAACATATTTCAAAAACCTGTCAACACAGGTGAATTTATATTTTTCGTCAAACATTTTTACCTCAAATATGATTCAGAATTAAGTTGTTAACCTATCGATTATGATTTACAGTATCAAGGAAACTGTTTTTTGTTCGATATCAGAAACCCCTTGCGAGAACTTTTTCCATATCCGATTTAGTCATTAGCTTTACTAAATCATCAAATTTTGTTTTGGCTTTCCAGCCAAGAATTTTTTCCGCTTTTGATGGATCGCCAATCAGTACATCGACTTCTGTCGGGCGATAATAATTCGGATCCACTGCTATGATAGTATTTCCGGTCTTTAGTTTGTTGCCGAAATCTGCCAGTTGATTATTTTCAGCAGAGGAGTATTTAATCAATTCTTTAGCTTTATTAAGATCTATAGAACTTATCACACCTGTTTCATTTTCGTTTTTACCCTTCCACTCAATCTCAATACCAAGGTAACCGAAGGCGAGTTCGACAAATTTTCGAACAGTTTGAGTCACTCCTGTTGCCAGAACAAAGTCTCCTGCTTCTTTTTGCTGAAGAACTTTCCACATTCCTTCACAATATTCCGGTGCATAACCCCAGTCTCTTTTCGCATTAAGATTACCGAGCAATAATTTTTCCTGAAGTCCTGCAGCTATTCTTGAAGCGGCTCTTGTAATTTTTCTCGTAACAAATGTTTCACCGCGACGTGGAGATTCATGGTTGAATAATATTCCGTTAGAAGCAAATATATTATATGCTTCACGATAGTTGACAATCATCCAATAACCATAAAGTTTAGCTACACCATACGGTGAACGTGGATAAAAAGGAGTGTTTTCATTCTGTGGAGTTTCTTTAACTTTCCCATAAAGCTCACTTGTTGATGCCTGGTAAAATTTCACTGTCCTTAGCCCAACTTCACGGATAGCATCTAAAAATCTTAAAGTGCCAAGTGCATCTACCTGTGCAGTATAATCCGGGACTTCAAAAGAAACTTTTACATGGCTTTGAGCAGCCAGATTATAAATCTCATCCGGTTCTATTTTCTCAAGCAGTCGGTTAAGGTTGCTCGTATCTACAAGATCTCCATAATGAAGAAACATTTTTTTGTTCAGAATTTCAGGATCGTTATACAGGTGATCAATTCTCCCCGTATTAAAAGAACTGCTTCGTCTTATTATTCCATGAACTGAATATCCTTTGCTAAGAAGAAGTTCAGTTAAATAACTTCCGTCCTGCCCGGTTATGCCGGTAATAAGCGCTTTTTTCATGAGCTTAAATGTTTTTCAATTATTTATTAATGGCACACAGATAACGCTGATTAAACGGATATCCTCTGATAAAACTTGCACCAATCAATTCGGCCTGCAACGTCTGTGTACTATTTATTATCAATATAATTTTCCTGATACCATTTATATGTATTTTCAATTCCCTCTTTTAATTCTGTTTTGTACTTCCAGCCAATACTATTAATTCTTGATACATCCAGCAATTTTCTCGGTGTGCCGTCAGGTTTTACAGCATCGTATTTGATATCTCCATCGAAACCTACAACATCACCTACAAGTTTAGCCAGTTCATTAATAGTAAGGTCCTTTCCGGTGCCGATATTTATTTGTGATATATTATTCTTATAAATATCATTTGCGTCAACATTTTCTGTTAAAAACTGAATTGCATCAGCAAGATCATCAACATATAAGAACTCACGTTTCGGCTTACCGGATCCCCAAATTGTTACTGCATTATTCTTATTTACTTTTGCTTCATGAAATTTCCTTATTAGTGCGGGAATAACATGTGATGTCTCAAGATCAAAATTATCAAATGGACCAAAAAGATTAGTAGGCATAGCCGAATAAAAATTACATCCGTACTGTCTGAAATAATTTTCGCAAAGTTTTATACCGGCTATTTTTGCCAAAGCGTAAGGTTCATTTGTATTTTCAAGATAACCGGATAAAAGATATTCTTCCTTCAGAGGTTGTTGTGCAAGTTTTGGGTAGATGCAGGAACTTCCCAGAAAAATTAATTTTTGAACATCGTTTTTATATGCAGCATTAATAATATTCGCTTCAATCATCAAATTATCGTAAATAAATTCTGCACGGTAAGTATTGTTAGCCAGAATTCCACCAACTTTTGCCGCTGCTATTATAACTATTTCGGGTTTTTCATTCTCAAACAAATCGATAGTTTCAGACTGATTGACTAAATCTAACCCGGGGAAATCCCGTAAGAGTAAATTTTTATAGCCGCTTTGCATTAATTTTCTTGTTATGGCAGAACCAACCATTCCCGTGTGCCCGGCAATATATATTTTCTTGTTAATATATTTTAGTTGATTCGCCATCTATATATTTAAATAAAATTAATCTTTGATAAATTTCCTTATCATTTCCACAACATAAACAAGTTGCTCGTCAGTCAATTCGGGATATATTGGAAGAGCAAGAGAATTATCCCCAGCCTCTTCAGCATTGGGGAAATCACCTTTTTGATATTCAAGATCAGAAAAACATTCCTGGAGATGAAAAGGAACAGGGTAATATATTTCGGTAGTAATTTCTTTTCCGGCTAAAAAATTTCTTAACTCATCTCTTTTTTCAACACGAATAATATACTGGTTGTATATATGATAATTTTTTAATCCTTCAATATTTTGAAAGACAGCTTCAGGTAAAAGCACCTGATTATCTTCATCAAACTTAATTCGTCCGGTCTCTTCTGCCAGTCCTGCATCTATGAAAAGTTGATTGTATCTTATTGCGTTTTTCCGTCTTCCCTCGGACCAGTTGTTCAAATGCGGAAGCTTAACATTTATTACCGCGGCCTGAAGTGCATCCACTCTAAAATTTCCACCAATAACTTTGTGATAATACTTTGGCTCGCCCCCATGAACACGTTTAATTCTTACCAAATGTTCCAATTCCTCATCATTGGTAACAACCAAACCACCATCGCCAAAACAGCCAAGATTTTTACTCGGGAAAAAAGAATAACAACCCAGATCGCCAATTGTACCGACACACTTTCCATCTTTATATTGTGCGCTTATCGCTTGTGCGCCATCTTCAATTACCAGAAGATTATTATCTCTTGCTAATTCCATTACCGGTTCCATATCGGCACTTTGACCGTAAAGATGAACAGGTATGATTGCTTTTGTTTTAGAGGTTATTTTTTCCTCAATTTTTTCCGGATCAATATTAAATGTAACAGGATCTATATCTACTAATACGGGGACAGCATTCAATCTTGAAACCACCCCTGCCGTTGCAAAGAAAGAATACGTTGGAACTATAACTTCGTCTCCCGGTTTAAGATCAATCGCCATTAGAGCTAAAAGAAGGGCATCTGTTCCTGAAGATACTCCAATTGAGTAATTAGCATTGAGAAAAGTGTTAAAATTTTCCTCCATTTTTTGTACTTCCGGTCCCAGAATAAAATACTGCGATTCTACGACCGATAAAATCGCTTCGTCCAAATCTTTCTTGATAGATTGATACTGCGCTTTAAGATCTAATAATGGTACTTTCATAACATTCCGGAAATTTTTATTGAAAATTAGCTAGAATTGGGTGTAAAAACTAATTTGGATAACTAGACAGCTTTATAAACAAAATCCTTTTCAATTTCTGAGAATAATTTAGCTCTCAAATCTTTTTCAGATACTATAGGTTTATCAACTTTCCAGTCTATGTTGAGATTCGGATCATTATAAATGATAGCTCGTTCATCTTCCTTACTATAATAATTTGTACACTTATACAAAAAAAGTGCTTCTTCAGTTAATACCGAAAATCCATGAGCAAATCCCGGAGGAATCCAAAATTGTTTTGGAGTTTTATCATCAAGTTCAATAGAATAATGTTTTCCAAATGTAGGAGAATTAAATCTTATATCCACTGCTACCTCCAAAACCTTTCCTTTTATCACCTGACATAATTTGCCCTGAGCTCTATTTCCAACCTGGTAATGTAATCCCCTGATTGTACCCAAACAGGATTTAGAAAGATTATCCTGAACAAAATTGACATCAATGCCTAATTCCCTGTACTTCAACTTATTGTGAGTTTCAAGAAAATATCCCCGCTCATCCCTGATTACATCAGGTTCGATAATAAGAAGTCCCGCAAGAGGTGTTTTCTTTACAATCATTTCAGAACTCTACCGTTTATGGTTGACCATCATCCCTCAACTCTTTTAATATTTTTTCAAGATAATCCCGGTAAAGTGATTTTGGTATCTTTTTTATTAAATCACTGAATTGAGTTTTACTGATGAATCCTTTATGAAGTGCAATCTCTTCAAGACAAGCAACTTTTAATCCCTGCCGATCTTCAATGACACCAAAGAAATTAGACGCCTGCAAAAGTGCTTCGGGTGTTCCGGTATCGAGCCAGGCAACTCCTCTGCCGATTTGCTTTACATACAGTTCTTCCATTTCCATATATGCTTTATTAGTATCAGTTATTTCCAATTCGCCTCTTGCAGATGGAACCTGTTTTTTTGCAACTTCAACGACCCTGTTATCAAAAAGATAGAGACCGGGAACCGCAAATTGTGACCTGGGCCTTTGAGGTTTTTCTTCAATAGAAATTGCTTTTCCACTCTTATCGAATTCAATAATACCATATCTTTCAGGATCATTAACCTTGTATCCGAAGATTGTTGCACCCTTTTTTCTTTTAAGAGCATCGTAGAAAAATCTCAAGTCGCCATAAAAAATATTATCACCAAGAATGAGAACAACACTATCTTTCCCAATAAAATTCTCTCCAATAATGAATGCTTCGGCAATACCGTTAGGAGCTTGCTGAATCTTATAATCTATTGCAAGTCCAAATTGAGAACCGTCGCCAAAAAGTTTTTTGTATAGTGGAATTGTATCACTACCCGAGATAATAAGAATTTCTTTAATCCCGCCAAGCATCAGAATGGACAATGGATAATAAATTAATGGTTTATCGTAAATCAGAGTCAATTGTTTACTGTATACTTTAGTAGTCGGGTAAAGACGTGAGCCGGAGCCTCCCGCAAGGATAATTCCCCTGGTTTTTTGCTCTTTAATTTTATTCATAACGATGCAAATATATGAAGAATATCAAAATTATTTTCGGGAATTATGAATACTGAGGAACCAGTTTTAAAGAAGGGTTCCGCTCAGAACGATTATTGCAACAGTAAAATAAATAACTAATCCCGCTATATCGACAATAGTAGTTACAAGCGGTGTTGAAGACGTGGCCGGATCTGCCCCAAATCTTTTTAAGATGAAAGGAAGCATTGAGCCTGACAGAGTTCCCCATAATACAATTCCAACAATTGAAATGAAAAGTGTTATTCCTATTAATATCCAGTTCATACCTATCGAATCAGAGAAACTAGAAAGCAAAGCAACTTCAATAAAACCTAACATTCCTAAAATTGTTCCTATCATCAATCCCGAAAAAATTTCTCTCCGCATAATTTGCCACCAGTCGCTAATATTGATTTCACCAACTGCCATTGCTCTTATTACTAAAGTGGCCGCCTGAGAACCGGAATTACCACCGCTTGAAATAATTAATGGAATAAATATAGAAAGCACAACAGCTTTACTTATTTCTTCTTCGAAATATCCTATTACAATTGCAGTAATTATCTGGGCAAGAAACAGTATCGTCAGCCATACTACCCTTTTCTTTACCATATCAAACAGGGAGATCGTCGGGTACGGTTCTTCAAAAGCTTCTACAGCTGCAAGTTTATGTATATCTTCGGTTGCTTCTTCTTCTGCAACATCAAGCACATCATCCACAGTAACAATCCCAATCAACACACCGAATTTATCTATAACCGGCAGTGCAATTCTATCATATTTTTTAAATGCCTCCACAGCTTCTTCCTGGTCATCGTATACTTTTAATCCCACAAAATGCTCGTCCATTAAATCACTGATCAACCTATTAAGTGGGGATAAGATTATTTCTCTTATTCTTATGTCATCAATTAACCTTCCCATATCATCAATAACATAAATCACATTTAATGTTTCACTATCTTCAGCATTTTCTCTTATGTATTCGAGTGTTTTTCCAACAGTCCAATCAGATTTTACTGCAATGTAATCGGGGGTCATTAACCTGCCAACACTATTTTCCGGATAACCCAGAAGTGTCCTTGCAATTTTTCTTTCCTCAAACGACAACAGCTGTATAAGTTGCTTTGCTGCCGCACTTGGCAGATCTTCGAGTAAAGCTGTACGATCATCGGGATCCATTTCATTCAGAATTGCCGCAACTTCGTTTTTCGCCATTGCCTTAAGTAAACTTCTTTGTGCTTCTACTTCAAGATTTTCAAATGTGTCTGCTGCCAGTTCGTTTGAGAGCAACCGGAAAATTATTACATGCTCCTCTGATGGGAGATCGATGATAAGATCGGCAATGTCGGCAGGTGACCATTCCCTTAGAATCTCCTTCAGCACACTAAGCTTTCTTTCTGCAATTAGTGCTTGTATTTCGGGCTGTAACAATTTGCTTAGCATTGCTTTCCCTGAAAATTCTAAAAATGAATGTTTGGTTTACATCTATTTATTCAAAAAATGAATGAAATGATTTTAAATTTAGCCCAATAATAACTGAATTACAATTTTGATTTTATCACAAATAATAATGGAACTTAACAGGGATACAATCCCGATAGTTCAAGGCATATTCATTAAATTTGTGTATAGAAATGATAATACCTAATCCAGATGAAACTTGTTGTTGATGAAAATATAGCATTTGCCACAAACGCTTTTGAGCAGTTTGGTGATGTTCTTCTTCTTAAGGGCAGAGATATCACCAATAGTGTCCTTGAAGATGTGGACATTCTAATTGTACGTTCGATAACAAAGGTAGATGAAACTCTTCTTATAAATACATCTGTTAAATTTGTCGGGACGGCAACAATTGGAACAGATCATATCGATATCGATTATCTGAATGAGAATAATATTGCATTCTCAGATGCAAAAGGCTGCAACGCTGATTCAGTAGCAGAATATTTTCTCGCAGCATTAATGAAAATTGCAGTTGAACATAATATTACACTAAAAGAAAGATCGATTGGTATTATTGGTGTTGGAAACATTGGCAGCAGGATTGCCCGAATTTCCGAAGCTCTTGGAATGAATGTATTAAAAAACGATCCTCCAAGAGAACGAGCTGGAGATGGTGAAGGTTATGTTTCGCTTGAGCAAGCACTTAAAGCTGATATTATTACGTTTCATGTTCCTTTAAATAAATCAGGTATCGATAAAACATATCATCTGATGGATTCAAAAAAGATTAATTTATTAAATCCGGGAAGCATAATTATCAATACTTCAAGAGGTCCGGTGATAGATAATATTGCTTTATTAAATAAGATAGAAGATAAAAACCTAACTGTATGTTTAGATGTGTGGGAAGGTGAACCGTTAATTAATATTGAATTATTAAAATTAGTAAAAATTGCTTCCCCACACATAGCCGGCTATTCTTTTGAAGGTAAAGTAAACGGAACAAGAATGATGTATAATGCGCTTTGCGATTATACTGGTCATCACTGCAACTGGAAACCCGAACTGCCTGATGTCAAGAACAATGAAATATTTCTCCCGGGTAATGGGAGTATTGAAGAAAAGCTTCATTTCATTATTAATAAGATATATAACATCGATAAAGACAATAAAAAATTAAAAAAGATAATTAATATGAATGCTGAAGCAGCCGGGTCATACTTTGATGAACTCAGAAAAGATTATTCGTTAAGACGAGAGTTTAATAATTATAATGTTATAATAAATAGAGAAGATGCAAATCTTGGAGATATGCTGCGGAAACTGAGATTCAATGTTGAGATTAATAATTAAGAGAGAGAATTTCCGTTTTCCCAAAGGGATCCCTTCGAATATGGAAATGATTATTCACTTCAAAATAAAGTTAAGCTAATTCTCATCAGGGAGTTTAAACTCAATCGGAATATCCATTTGCACTTTTACTCGTTGCCCCCG